>DATEZN010000055.1:0-4606 GCA_035255545.1 Nitrosotalea sp.
GATAATACATTTGTTAATTCTATTCAATATATGATCTCGTCTGGAATAATTCATTGATTAAAAATTAGATGCGGTCGCCGGGATTTGAACCCGGGTAACGGGCTTGGAAGGCCAGTGTACTAACCAAACTATACTACGACCGCTCACTGTGCCAATCTTAGACCTACATAATAATTCTTTTTTCGTATTCATAGAGTACGCGTGAAATTATGATGTGCGCTTCAAGTGGATTTTTATCTACAGATACCGTCTTGTCGAAATACTCTCTGGTATTGTCAGCAAATTGACCTTTTGAAAATCCTCCTATTACAAGACAAGTGTTATCTTTTATCTCCTCAGCTAATTTTTGATACGAACTTTTGATCCCTTTGCTTGAAAGTGCAATTGTCTGTTCTGGATTGATTTTTTTAATTAGGCTACCAAAACTCATATTCTTTAATTCTAGAAGTATGTTGTTGTCTTCTTTGATTTCTTTAGTTGCATACAGTTTCTCAACAAGTCCTATGAATCTGTGATATGATTTTGGTAGTCTTACATTTTGACCTAGGGAAATAACTTTATCGTCAATGGTGTGAACAAACACATTCATTTTATTTTCATAATAAAGAGGAATACTGCAAGCTTCAAGAAGCGAAAAATGTACCAGATCTGGTCTTCCTCTCTTTATCTCATTTTTGATTCCTTTCATTGCTGCAAAATGCCATGATACATCAAGCAAAATTTCAGATGGTTTCTTGCTAAATCTCCTAGCAGATGCTGTAACAGAGTTATGTCTCTGTAATTCTAAAGGTACTAATTCTAATGCAGATTCTGCTATTACAAGCGAGAGCAAGATTGTATTTTAAGGGTAGGAACTATTAAACAGCATGAAACCTGCAATCAGGGATCTTCTGATAGAAAGAATGAAAATTCTGATTAAAAATGCTATGCTAAATGTACGATCTAATCCAGAATTGGCAGAAAGACAGGCGATACTTGCTAAGAGACTGTGTACAAAATATCGTATTCGAATGCCATATGAATTGAAGATGAACTATTGCAAAAAGTGTAAAAAATTCATTGTACCAGGATTTACAGCAAGAATAAGGATGGGACGAAGTGACATCAAATCAATACGTATCACCTGTAGTTTTTGTAATCATACATATAGAAAGATAATCAAAAAACAAATTCCAATAGGTCAATGATTTATAAGACGAACTTTGAATTTTGGTTTTTATGGCAAAGGCATACGATGTACCAGCGGATTTATTGATCGGTAAATTATCCGAGACTCTAAAGAATGAAGATATCGTACAACCAAGCTGGATTCCATTTGTTAAAACTGGTGCTCATGCAGTAAAACCTCCTCAACAGAGCGATTGGTATTATACAAGATGTGCATCTCTTCTAAGAAAGATTTACTTGCACGGACCTATCGGCATAAATGATTTGAGATCAATGTATGGTGGTACAAAACCTGTTGGTTATGGAGGAGCTCATCACAGAGATGCTGGTGGTGCAATCATAAGAACAGCGGTGCATAGTTTAGAAAAATTAGGTTATTTGGATAAGGTTGAAGGAAAAGGTAGAACAATATCTCATGAAGGTATGAAGAAACTTGACAGACTATCAACTGAGATCTTGAATGAATTAATTGTAAAGAATCCAAATCTAAAGAAATACTCCTGATAATATCATGAGCTCTCATAATCCAAATGATGATAGAAATCCAAGCGATGCAGAAGTTTCTGCTTTAAAGGACAATGCATTAAAGACTCTTCTAACAGCTGAAGCAAGACTGAGATTAAACAATGTTAGATTGGTTAAACCTGATCTTGCAGCAATGGTCGAAAACTATCTTCTAGGGTTGGCGTCACAAGGAAGGTTAAATTCACAAATTTCAGATGACCAACTAAAGCAAATTTTGTTATCCACGCAGCAACCTAAACGAGATTTCAAGATTAACCGAAAATAGTTCTAGGGAAAATATATTAGGGGTAAATGGGCGATTACAAATATGAAAGCAGTTGTTTATGACAAGTATGCTCCAAATGACGATTACAAATCAATTCTAAGTGTAAAAGAAATACCTGATCCAAAACCAAAGTCTAATGAAGTTGTTTTTAGAGTCAAGGCAGCAGCATTGAACTATAATGATATCTGGGGAATGAGAGGACAACCAGTTGCAGTACCATTACCACACGTTTCGGGTTCTGATGCTGCAGGGGAAGTTATTGCAGTAGGTGAAGATGTTGTAAACTTCAAAGTTGGCGATAGAGTTGTTTCACATTCAAACATGTCATGTAGAGTATGTGAAGCATGTACTGACGGACGTGAATACGATTGCCTAAAGAGAACCATATGGGGATTCCAAACTGGACCTACATGGGGTGCATTCTCTGAAATTACACATTTACCTGAAGTTAATGTTGCAAAAATTCCAGAAGGTGTAAGCTTTGATGAAGCTGCAGCAGCTTCTATGACATTACTTACTTCATGGCACATGCTTGTGGGTAGAGCAAAAATTCGTCCTGGTCAAACAGTCCTTATCATGGGTGGAGGTTCTGGTGTAGGAAGCTTTGGAATTCAAATTGCAAAATTATACAATTGTAATGTTATTGCTACAGGAAGTCCAGACAAGCTAGATAAATTAAAAGAACTTGGAGCTGATTTTGCAGTTGATCATAGAAAACCAGATTGGGGTAAGGAAGTAAGACAAATTGCAAAACCATTTGGTGGAATTGATATATCATTTGATCACATAGGCCAAACACACTGGAATGATCAACTCACTTTGCTAAAATATGGTGGAACACTAGTAACATGTGGCGCAACTACGGGATATGATGCAAAGACAGACTTGAGACATATCTTCTTCAAAGGAACTAACATCTTAGGTTCTACACAAGGAACAAAGGCAGAATTAGAACAAGGATTGTACTGGATGGGTAAAAAGAAGATTAAAGCCATTATAGATTCAGTATATAGCTTTGAAAATGCTGCAGAAGCACATACCAAGATGCTTACTGGTAAAGGACTAGTTGGCAAAATCTTACTCAAACCATAATTCTTTCTATTTATGGCAAGACTCTTGCGTAGTCTTTTGTTTGTTCCAGGAAATAATAGTCGTTTTCTAGAAAAAGCAAAATCTCTTAATGCAGATATCATATGTTTTGATTTAGAAGATTCTGTTCCTTTGAGAGAGAAAAAATCTGCAAGAAATCTAATAAAAAATGCACTAAAGCATAGATCTGAATACAATTCGGAAATTTATGTGCGAACAAATTCTCCTGCATCTGGGATGATATCTGATGATCTGTTGGAAATTATTCAGAAAGGTATTGACGGTATAGTGATTCCTAAAGTAAATACAATAAACGAGATAAAAAAGATTGAAAAAATGATGATAGGATTGGAAAAAAAGCGTAAACTAAAGCCTATAGAATGCATGGCATCAATAGAATCTACTGAAGGCGTCGTAAATGCATATTCTATTGCATCATGTAGCAAAAGAATATCTGCCTTGATCTTTGGTGTATTTGATCTACTAAATGATCTAGGTGTAGAATATAGCAAAAAACCAGAAGGAGCTGTATATTCACGGGCCAAAATTCCTATAGATGCAAGAGCTGCAGGAAAATATGCAATTGATGCAATCTGGCAAGACCTTGACGATGTTGCAGGATTAGAACAAGACTCGATTGCTGCAAAGAATCTTGGTTATGCAGGTAAAAGTATTATTCATCCCAATCAAGTTGATGTTGTTCACAAAGTATTCTATCCTACTCTTGCCGAAATCGAATGGGCAAAAAAGGTTATGAATATCTATGATCTAGCCAAGAAAAACAAGAAAGGAGCTACTACAGTTGATGGTAAAATGATTGATGAAGTACATTACAAGCAAGCTGTAACATTGTTGAATTCTATAAAATAATTAGGCATAGTTAGACTAGTCTTCGATCTTCTATTATCTGATAAACATAAATCATCTTATTATGAATAAAAATTCATAATCATGTTCACTGGAATAATTGAAGGCCTGGGTAATATTGTAATGTTTGACAAAAAAACAGGCAACCGAAGTGCGGCAAAAATGAAAATTAAACTTGGTAAAATTGCAAAAAACCTCAAAGTAGGAGATAGTGTAGCGATCAATGGTGTATGCCTTACCGCAGTAAATATTTCCAAGGGAATAACAGAATTTGAAATGATTGGCGAAACAATAACGAAAACTAGTCTAGGATTATTGGAACATGGTGATAAAGTCAATATTGAAAGAAGTCTAAAAGTTGGTGAACGATTAGAAGGACACTTTGTACTTGGGCATGTTGATGGCGTTGGTACTATTCTCAAAATTGAAAAACAAACTAATCAAGTACAAATCTGGATACGAATTCCAAAAGAATTATCGAAATATATCATTAAGAAAGGTTCGATAACTGTTGATGGTATAAGCTTAACAGTTGTTGATGCATTGAAAAATCATTTCTCTGTTTCAATAATACCGCATACTATACAAATAACTAATCTACGTTACAAAAAAATTGGCGATAAAGTTAATATTGAAACCGACATACTCGGAAAATATATTTTATCTGAAGATTAATTTATTACCACTATTTTA
>DATEZN010000056.1:0-4266 GCA_035255545.1 Nitrosotalea sp.
TTGAAATCAACTTGGACTCTACCTGAACCAATGAATCGTACAATTCCTGTTCTTTCGTCAATCTCTATTGTATCTCCAACTGTAACATTTTCTGCATCGTCTCCAAGTTTTCGAAGTGGGATCATGCGAACCTTGCCAGTATCTCTCATTCCAAATCCTTTCTCTGGAGGAACTTCGATTGAAAGTTTGTCACCAGTCTTTGTATTTGCTAGTGCATCATCAAGACCCTTTAGAACCCAAGATTCCCCTACGGAAATGAGTCTTGGTTGATACTTGACATTTGTATCATGAATTGAACCTGATTTAGCATCAGCTTCGCGTGTTGTCTCAAATACCTCGTCTGAATCTTTAACCTTAGCAGTATAATCTACCAGAATTAAAGTTCCTTTTTGAAAAGTCAACGTGATCGATCCTTTGAATTCCTTATATTAAGTTAACACGGATTACAATGATTTGAGTTTGTCTTCGGCAACTTTTAGTGCTTCTGGATTTGTCTTGTATCCCATCATATCAAGTGTGGATCCAATTGCAGAGAGTGTTCTCATTACATGATACTTGTTTACTTCTCCCATGCATCCAACTCTGAATACTTTGCCTTTTAGATCTCCAAATCCACCTGCAACTAAAACTCGGAATTTTTCAGAGAGTGTTCCTCTGAATGTCTTGTCATCTAGACCTTGAAGATAGTTTAGTGCAATTACAACTGTGGAACGTGCATCCTCTTTTGCAAATGGCGACAATCCCATTGTACTCAGTCCACTGTAAAGAGCATCAGAACAAACTCTGTGTCTTTTAATTCTGTTATCAATTCCTTCTTCTAGAATAATGTCAAGTGCTTCTCTGTATGCATAAAGCAATGGAATAGCAGGAGTAAATGGTGTCTCTTTAGATTCATCATAATACTTGAAGTATCTTGCCATGTTAAAGTAGAATGTAGGAGGAGGATTTGCAATCATGTATTTTTTTGCTTTTTGGCTAACTGCAATTGGTGAAATTCCTGGAGGAGCAGCAAGCGCTTTTTGTGCACCTGTTACACACACATCTACTCCCCATTTGTCCATATGGAATTCTTCTCCACCAAGTATTGAGACTGCATCTACTACATAGTAAGAATCATTTCTTGCTGTAAGATCTTTTATTTTGTCAAGATATTTGACCATTGTACCAGTAGAAGTTTCATTCCAAACAACATAGAATGCTTTTACATCTTTGTTGTTATCAAATGCCTCTTTTACTTGATCAAAAGTTGCATTTTCTCCAAATGGTGTTGTAAGACGTACAACATTTGCACCAGCCCACTCTAACATTGTTGAGAGTCTGTTGCTAAATTCACCGTTAACTGGAATTATTACCTTGTCACCTTTCTTTATCATGTTTACAACAGAGGCTTCTACTGCACCTGTTCCAGATGCACTAAGAGCTACTACATCACTTGTTGTATCAAAAATTTTCTGACTTTTTTCAATAGTATCTACATACAACTTTACAAAATCTTTACTTCTGTGATTTATCATGTGAGTAAACATTGAACGTGTTACTCTTTCCGGAACATTTGTTGGTCCTGGTAACATGACTAGATATTCCAAATAAATTCTCCAATTTGCAAGCAAGTTAACCGCTATTTATAATTACAGAATTTTGAGCAGTCTGCTTTTTGCATCTATTTTTAAAAGCACTTGTCTAGTCCCTTCAGGAACAAGATCTGACCAATCTTTACCACTTGCGATCAACTCACGAATATTTGTTCCAGATATTGTATCTCTCTTGAACAGTGGAACTTCAAATACACTTTTTCCTCTTTTTTTATACAGTGTAATAGTAAATTCGTCATTTGAAAAGACCATGTCATAAGGAGGTACAATAGAATCAACATGAAAAGTCCACTTTTCATGATCGCCAGTATCTGGTACAAAGAATATCTTGACACGTTCCAGCATTTTAGAATCAAGTGATGAGAGAATCATTTCTTTTCGTTCATCTGCAGTGAATGGATTTCTTTTTTCATGATTTTTGTTTGAGCTTCCAATTCCAATCCAAAGATTGTCAACTTTGGACAATCCAATTCTTACTGCTTCTAAATGTCCTTTGTGAAATGGTTGAAACCTGCCAATTAGAAGACCATCCATTGGAGAGATCTTGTTGCACTTGTTTAAAAAACCATTACTAGTCACATAAATTATTTAATTGAACATAAGAAAATCAGGATCATTAATTAGATTCTAGAATTAAATGAGCTAGTCATGGAACCAATAAAGATAGACGGCGGTTTTGGAGAAGGCGGAGGACAGATAATTCGAAGTGCGATTACCTTGTCTGCAATTACAGGTAAACCAGTTGAGATAGAAAATATTCGAAAGAATCGGAAGGTTCCAGGTCTTAGACCACAACATTTGCTTGGGGTAAAAATATTATCAAAGATTTGTCAAGCTAGAGTAGAAGGGCTTCACGTAAATTCGACTTCGTTAAAATTTTTTCCTTCCCAGGGATTAGATTTAGATCTCCAAGAAGACATTGGTACTGCAGGTAGCATTCCACTTGTTTTGCAAGTGTTGATTCCCGCTGTCTCACTAATGAGAAACAATTTGAAATTGTCAATTGTTGGCGGTACAGATGTTACGTGGAGTCCCACATATGATTACACAAAACATGTTTTTTCTGAAGCGTTATCTAGAATTGGAATCAATTTTACGTTAGATATCAAAAGACGTGGATATTATCCAAAGGGAGGAGGACTTGTTGAAATCCAAATACAGCCTTGCAAAAATACAAGACCAATATCATTTTTTGAGAGAAATACCAAAACTGCCAAGATTGTATGTGCTTATTCACATATCTCAAAGGAAGAGATGGAAAAAGAAGTACATGTTGCAAAAAATATTCTCATTAAAAATGGATTTAATTGCGAAATTGTAATAAAAGAAGAAAATGCAATAGACATGGGATGCTCGATGTTGATATTTTCACACGATGTAAATTCAATCACGGGTTCTGATGGTATTTACCAAAAGGGTTTACAAGGTCTTGGAGAATCAGTTGCAAAAAAATTCCTTGAATCAAATCTTGGTCTTGATCTTCATCTTGCGGACATGCTAGTAGTCCCACTTGCTCTTGTAAAAGAAACTTCGGCATACAGAGTAAAACAAATTACAAAACATTTGGAGACAAATCTTTTTGTTGCAGCAAAGATGACTGGCTGCAAATATGGAATAGGAAAGCTAGATGATGGTTTTGAGGTAAGAATTTCTGGAGCCTCAGAAACCTGAATGAAGCAGTGCTGCCATTAAGAGTATAAGAATAGAAATTATCACAGTCAACCTACCAAGCATAATAATTTTTGAACGTAGTTTTTGTAAATGTTCTCCAGATAGAGTCTTTGATTCTATTTTTCTTTCCACCTCAGAACGAATTAATCGTACATGTATTGCAAATATGATTATCAACATAATTACAAGAATTACCTTGATGAGAAGAACTATTCCATAATTTGTGGAAAGTATGAATGATGGTTTTTCAATGAATCCAATAGAATTGTAGATTCCAGTTATTATCAATATGATTAGAGATGGAACTCCAATTGTGTTGAATCTGCGTCCTACACGAATCATTATTGACAGTCTTCCATCTACAGAATCTGAAAATGTCTTAAGAAGCGGAGCAAGAACTATTCCAATGAATATAGAACCACCAACCCAAATTGATGCTGCAACAAGATGTGCCCACATAATTAATGCATCAACAAGTGCCATGTCCTATTTGCAGAGTCAATGAATAATATCTATTATCATCCAAAACCATTTGACGAAGGTTTTTTAATTGAACAGACCACGTAGCTTTTAGATTTGATAAATACGGGAAGACTAGTCATACTAGCCTGTTTTGCTGGTCTTGGTGCAATGATGTTATTCTTCTTTGTATACGCAGATTCTTTTCAGCCTGATCTTAACAAAGTAGTAGTAAAAGTTGAGAGCATCAAGATTCTTGATGAAAACAAATTGGAAAAACGTGCACATCTTGATGTAAGATTTAATCTTCAAAATCCTACTTCGATTGTATTGACTATTGCTACAATTAATTATCAATTATATGCAAATGGGAAAAGTCTTGGAGATGGACACTTTACAACAGATGACATTCCAGAAGCTGGAAGACCTGCACTTTTTGCAAATAGTAATGTTACCATACCTACAACATTTGATCTTGTAAGTAGTGATGATTTTGCAAAGGAATATTCAGACATAACAACAAATCAATCAGTAACATATGAGG
>DATEZN010000057.1:0-2258 GCA_035255545.1 Nitrosotalea sp.
CAATACTACTGCATCATTGAGAGTTTTCATTGAATAAGCTAATTCTTCTAATTTATCCATTCCAAAGAAATTTGTCTGACTACCAAGAGCCAAGACAAGATAATCATAATGTAATGAAATTCCACGTTTTTCTTTTGTACCGCTAAGAGTTACTGTTTTGCCATATGGATCAATATTTTTAACTTCAGCCTCATAGAATTTGGCTCTCTTCAACAGGGTTCTAACTGGAATTACAATATGTCTAGTCTCAATTGTTCCTGAGGCTACTTGAGGGAGCATTGGTGTAAATAAGAAAAAATTATCCTCACTTACCATGGTAATCTGAATGTCCTCTTCCTTTGGGAAATACGATTCAAGTTTTCTTACACATTCTACCCCTGCAAATCCACCTCCTAAAACAAGAATTTTTTTGGCTTTAGACATTGTATTCATCTAATGTTATCTGCAGGGATAAAAAAGGTAATAATGATTCCTCATCATGTTCCACATGTTATTTGAGCGAAAGGTAAAATATGCTGATTTGTGAAGTTAGGACATGAAGAAAGAGTACATTATTGTAAGAATAGACGCATCGCCGGAAGGAGCTCCATATGTAATAGTCTCGCTTTCTACATCCAAGGATTTTAGAGAACAAAGTACACCCCCATCACCATTTGGTGCTGGAGGAGTAATGGGTTTTACAAATATGGATGATATGGTAAAAAACCTCAACAAAATGCTCACTGGAGGCGGTATGGGTCAATCAGGTTCTACAACTTCAATCAAGCTTGATATGCACGAATACAAAGAACTGAATCTTGCAGTAGGAGACAAAGTCTACCTAGAAATGACAAAAGCAGAAACTAGTGGAATTTAGAAAAATATTCAGATACTAGCGAGATATTTCTCTTCTTAAAATTTGATATGCTCTAGCAGCATCTTTTTCATGTAAAACCGTCACTATGTAGTCTTGTCCGAAAAACGCATTAAAAAGCTCGATTCCATTATCATGTAGAATCTCAGACACGTACGAAACCACATCAGAACTGTGTTCTGATTCAGGAATGTGTATGGTTATCTTTGCCAATCCAGTTTGAAAGAAATTCCTATGTGACGAAAAAGATTCTAAAATTTTTCTTATGCCGCTTATGTCCTCAGTCATGAATCTAAAAGAATCAGTAGATCGGAAAAACTCATAGTCTGGATCAATTTGCATGAATCTATCCATCAAATCTACAGCATCTTTCATTTCAAAATCTTCTGAGGAAAATCTAATGTCTACAATTCCATCAGTCAAAGAAAGTCTTGCATTTTTTAACACTGTCTCATTTTGTACATCATCTTTTTTTTCAAAAGAATCTGCATATCTTTTGATTGCAACCACAATTGTGTTGGGGTTTACTTGGCCTCCTACTAGGGACTCGACTTCGTTTTGGAGTTTTATTGCAAGTGATGTGTAATTTATCAAGCCCATCTTGATGCAGTCGTAAACAGATCGGTTTTTTGTAATTATCTCTCTTACTGCATCAGGAACTGAAAGATTAGGGGTTCGCATAAGAGTAATGCTATTGCTAATTATATTAATTTATGTAATATAATAATCCATTATCCAGTAATATTTATATAATGTCATACCTATTACATTATATGCATAACTATGACATAGATGAATGGGATGAGATTGACCATATCTTCCAAAAAATGATGCTGCCTTTCAAGGGATTAGGCAAAATTTGGAATGACATGACCAGTTCTGAGAACACACAGACATTTGGTCCTTACTACTATGGGTATTCCCTAACTGTAGGGCCTGACGGAAAACCTGTGGTTAAAGAATATGGAAATGTTCAACCAAGTCTTCTCCAGAACTCAGAAGCAAGAGAACCATTTGTAGATGTTATCGTAGATAACAAAGAAAAGGTTCTCAAAATTGTAGCTGAGATGCCAGGAGTAGAAAAGAAAGACATCAAGATCGAAGTCGTAGGACGAGCTGTAAATCTTGATGCAGAAAATGGTGACAAAAAATATCAGACAAAAATCCCAATCAAACAAAAGGTTGACGAGGATTCTGTCAAGGCAACATATTCTAATGGAATCTTGGAAGTGAAGTTCAACCTCAAAGAAGAGGATCGACCGCAAGGGAGGACGGTGCAGGTCGAATAACTTTATTTTTTTGGTGATAAAATTATGAGCGAAATTATATTAAAAATTGCAGAGGCAACACAAAGACATGTTGGAAAAGGAATAGCTGTAGTAGATCCAAAAATTGTTGAAGATAA
>DATEZN010000058.1:0-5379 GCA_035255545.1 Nitrosotalea sp.
TCTATTTCCAAGACATTCCATCCAAAAGATCTCCATTTATCGCCCACTTTCCACCTTGCAGCATTTTTCCACATCTCAGAAATATCATCACCAACAAGCTCTTCATCCAGAGGCATTACTTTTTCGGTATAATCATCTTGTTGAATGAAGTTTCTATCCAAGAAAACTGTTAGATTATCCACTTTGTATTTTGGAGCAGTCATAGCAGCCTCCCAAACTTGTCCTTCGTCAGATTCACCATCACCAATCACTGTGTAGATGTGATGATTTTTTCCGTCAATTCTTGCAGCAAGGGCCATTCCAATAGAAAACGATAATCCCAATCCAAGTGATCCGCCACAAAATTCAACTCCTGGACATTTAAAGTCAGGATGACCTTGCAATTTGCTTCCAAATTTTCTTAAAGTCTCCATTTCAGATTTAGCAAAAAATCCAGCTACTGCAAGATTAGAAAACAAACCAGGTGAGGCATGACCTTTTGATAACACAAGTCTATCCCTGTCTTCCCAAAGAGGATTTTTGGTATCATAGTTTAAGAATTTGAAATACATACAACCCAGAATTTCTGCCATTGAAAATGAACCCCCAGGATGACCAGAACCAGCCGTAGTAATTCCTTTAATCACAAGTTTTCGTGCTTCTTTTACTTTTTTGAAAATATGATAATAATTTAGAACCATGCCCATTCCAAAATTTGAATCTTAAAATTTCTATTAAAATTCAAATTCATGTTTTTAAGCGCATTTGGAGTAAATAAAAAGTTATTTCACAAAATATTAATCCAAAGTCAACGTAGAAAAAATATGGATATAAGAGATCTCTTCCCTCTTGTTATTTATGATGACAGATGCTACCTTTGTTCCAAATTTGCAAATGTTGTACACATCTTTGCTAAAGACAAGATCTTGATTGTTGGTCATTATTCTGACATCGGAATGAAAATAAAATCAGAGATTTTTGATTACAATTATGATTCTACCAAAATGTTCTGGTTCATGACAAAGAATACAGCGTATGGTGGAAGAGCAGCAATCTTACCTCTCTTTTTTAATATTTTAACTAGCAAGTCCAAAGAACATCTAGATTATGACTCGTCTTCGAACTGTAGTCAAGATTGCAAAACTCCAAAAGCATTTTTTATGAGGACTGGAAGCCTATTTTCCAACAGCAAAAAAATAGCCTTAAAGTTCTAAAAACTAGTATCCTCGACTGTTTCTATCAGGCGTTCCAACATTCGGATTTCGAAATCCGTGTTTTTCCATCATGTGGTTTAGGAACCTAATGTCATCAGAGAATTTTTCTCCGCATATACTACAGTTACTCATAGTATCAGTCACTGATCGTGATCTTTTTTAGGTTTTGTAAACATATACAGTATATGACAGACACCCAGAAACTACATAAAATCACCTTTACTATAACACCTAACGCAAATGGCTATGTTGTAGGGTGCAATGAAATACAATCATTGTTCACAGATGTGTCATCAGTTACTGAAATAGATAGAATCGTAAGAGATCTCGTGTCAGAATACATCGATAACTTTCCAGATGAAGTACAAAAGCGAGGTTTCGACAAAAATACACCCATAGAAACTACATGGAATGCAACCCCCAATTCTGTTGCTTTAGAATAATAAAAGGCGCCAGCACTACTGCTTCCCAAGGGCTCTCGCACCTTAGTAGCACAGTAGCGACATTGGGTTTGACTTCCGGGTTCGGTATGGGACCGGGTCGGACCCCAACGCTGTGGCCGGCTTAGTTTCTTTGGCTTCTAATGTTATGTATTAATCTTACTTGATAGAGATATAAATTAAGAAAAGCGCAAGTACGTATGACTCATCGAGTTGCAGTACTTGACAAGGAAAATTGTCAGACCAAGAAATGCGGTCTAGAATGTATCAAATATTGTCCAGTAAACAAAATGGGTTCAGATTGTATAGTACTAAATGAAGAAACTGCCAAGGCTCAGATTGATGAAAATATTTGTAATGGATGTGGAATCTGTGTCAAGGTTTGTCCGTTTGATGCAATAACGATTGTCAATCTAGCAGAAGAGCTAAAAACAGACAAGATTCATCAGTATGGTCAAAACGCATTCAGGCTTTACAGAATCCCCAGTTTAAAGAAAGGTCAGGTCATGGGTCTTTTAGGAAGAAATGGTATAGGAAAGAGTACTGTAGTCGGCATATTATCTGGAAACTTAAAACCAAACTTGGGAAATTATGCTACACCTCCAGAATGGAGTCAAATTTTAAAACACTTTCAAGGCACTGAGCTTAAACCACATTTTGAAAAAATAGCAAATAACGAGTTAAAGGTATCCATAAAACCTCAACAAGTATACAATCTAGCAAAGGTATTTGATGGAAATGCAAAAGAGCTTTTGGAAAAGTATGATGAACGTGGAAGAGCACGAGATCTAATAGACCAACTTGGCTTGCAAAATTCTTTGGAAAATAAGATTACAGATTTGAGTGGAGGAGAATTGCAAAGACTTGCAGTTGCAGTAACAGCATCAAGAGAATCAGATTTCTATTTCTTTGACGAACCATCATCGTACAACGATGTATTTCAGAGGATTGGAGTTGCAAGAGTAATTCAGGATCTTGCCAAGGAGGGAAAAAGTGTGATGGTAGTAGAACATGATCTAACATTGCTAGATTATCTAAGTGATTTTATCGAGATCTTGTATGGTGAGCCTGCAGCATATGGCATAGTTGCAAACATGCTTTCTACCAAAGTTGGAATTAACGTATTCCTTGATGGTTATCTTCCAAACGAGAACGTCAGGTTCAGAGATGCAGCATTCAAGTTTGATGCATCCACATCAACAGATGAATTTGTTACAATTGAGAATATCATAAATTATCCAAATCTAGAGAGAAAATTTGGAAACTTTTCTTTATCAATTGATGCAGGCAGAGTTAAGAAAAGTGAGGTTTTGGGCATTGTTGGTGCAAACGCATTAGGGAAAACAACCATGATGAAGATGATAGCAGGTGTTGAAAAGCCCGATGTTGGAAGCATAGAAAGCAAGGTAAAGATTGCTTACAAACCACAATATCTAACAAATGACTTTGACATTGAAGTAATCACTCTCCTCGAGAAAGCATATGGTGGATCAATACAAGAAACCCCAGAAGAAGAAGTCATAATCAATCCGATGAAGATAAAAAAACTATACAACAAATCTGTCAAAAACTTGTCTGGCGGAGAACTTCAAAAGGTGGCAATAGGAGCATGTCTTTTGCAAAAAGTTGATGTCTATGCACTCGATGAACCCTCTGCATTTCTAGACGTAGAGGATAGAATAACAGTGGCAAAACTTATTCAAAGATATGTAAGATCTTATGGAAAGTCTGCGATCATAGTTGATCATGATATTCAGCTTATGGATTTGATCTCTGATTCAATTGTCATATTCCACGGAACTCCCGGAAGAGAAGGTCATGCAACAACTCCAAAACCAAAGGTAGATGGAATGAACGAATTCTTGAGATCTCTTGACATGACATATAGAAGAGATGAGACCAGTATGAGACCCAGAGTAAACAAATTAGAAAGCAGGTTAGACAGAGAACAAAAACAATCTGGAAAGTTTTACTATAGAAATTGACAAAGATGTTAAAACAGGCAGTAGCTGGGATCCTCACAGAAGCGGAGGCAGAAGAGCTTTATGGTGCATTCGATCAGATAGGAAATATCATCATACTAAGGGTCCCAGATTCCCTTCTGCCCAAAAGAAAAATAATTGGTGAGGTTCTCTTAGATAAGGTAAAGACAGCAAAATCAATCTATTGTCAATCATCCCCAGTTGAAGGAGACTATAGAATAAGAAAGTTGGAGCTTCTTGCAGGAGATGACAAAACTGAAACTGAATACAAGGAACACGGTTGTAGGTTCAAAGTGGATGTCGAAAAGGCATTTTTTTCACCCAGACTTTCAACAGAGCGTGAAAGAATTGCAGAGACAATCAAAGATGGAGAAACTATAATCAACATGTTCGGAGGAGTTGGAATGTTTTCTATCGTAGCTGCAAAGAAGAAAAAATGTCACGTATACAATGTTGACATCAATCCTGATGCTGCCAGATTATGCTCTGAGAACATATTATTGAATAAACTAAAAGGAACTGTAGAATCAATAGAAGGAGATGCCGCAAAAGTGATAGAAGAAAAATTACATGATACGGGAGATAGAATTCTAATGTTATTACCAGAAAGATCAGATGAGTTTCTCGAGTCTGCCATCAAAGCTGCAAAGAAAAAAGCTGTAATACATTACTATTGTCACATCCGTGCAGAAAAAAAAGACCAAGTCTCATCGTTGGCACCACAACATTTTCTAAGCGTTGTAAATGTTAAATCTGAAATTTTGGGTGCAAAAATTGTACGACCAGTAGGTCCAAGATTTTATCAAGCAGTAGTTGATGCAGCCATATCCAAGTGATTACTTGTCATCAGTTACAAGAGATGAAGGAGATGGTCTTGAGGTTGCCATATTATATCCAATCCAAGAAATGACCCCAAGAATTCCCCCTACTGCCATGAGTACTGAGAGCTGTAATACTATAGGACTCCATTCAGAGAGCATCAATAGATATGCATAGAGAAAAAAGCCTACAATTGCCAAGACAAATATCATTATTCCAATAGTTTTCTGTCTGGCCATAAGGCTAGAGTCTTTTTGTGACTTATTTATTTTAATCTAGTAAGCAAACTCAATTGCCATGAGATATGCATCCTCGCCGTCACGATAATATGCTTTTAGTCGTTGTTTTATGATAAATCCAAGTTTTTCATAAAGCCTCACTGCATCACTGTTACTACATCTGACTTCAAGATAGAGCTCATCTGATTTTTTCAGTTTTACTCCGGCAATTGCTTCCTGAACTAGACCTTCCCCAATACCTTTTCTTCTATTTTCATCTAATACCGCAACTGATACAACGTGACCTTTTTTTACAAAACCAAGTTTTTTAAAATTTGAAAAACCATATTCAATCTTACACATTATGTATCCCACAAGCTTCTTTTCAACCTCAGCGACTAGAAACGCTTCAGGTAATTCAGCAAGTAGGCTTTCATAGAAATAGTCAGAATAATGCTCAGGTAGTGTTTTTAGATTTATTTCCATAGTTGGAATCAAGTCAGATAGATCACATCTACGAATAATGCAATTCCCAATCTCTCGTAAGGCTACCTGCATTATTATGATCTGGAATTATTAATTATTAAACTTTAAGCAACAATAAAAGAAATAGTTACAGTAAAAGACACACAGCCAAGTATATCAACTCTTGATGAAATTTATCAGTGGTTTACACATATTCTACCGTAGTAAGATGTGTGAACCATCAGGAACAATTGTAATCTTC
>DATEZN010000059.1:0-5114 GCA_035255545.1 Nitrosotalea sp.
AAAGACAGTTGAGGATGTAGCGTTTTTACTAAATATCATATCTGGTCATGATACACACGATAACACAACTGCAAAAAATCAAAGTATTGACTATGTCAAGGATTTGAAGTCTGGAATTTCTGGAAAGAAGATTGGAATAATTTCACAGATGACTGGCGATGGAGTAGACAAGGAAGTTGCATCTGCAACAAATACAGCCGTATCAAAACTACAGGATCTTGGCGCACAATGTATTCCAGTATCGCTTGATGCAGTAGAGCATTCTGTTGCAGCATACTATACAATCGCTGCTGCAGAAGCAAGTAGCAATCTTTCAAGATATGATAATTTGAGATACGGTTTTGATTTTGGTACTGAAGGGTATGAATTCAAGGCATTTATCTCAAAGGCACGAAGTAACTTTGGACCCGAAGTCATACGAAGAATGTTGCTTGGAGCCTTTGTCTTGTCAGCAGGATATTATGGCAAGTATTATCTCAAGGCTCAAAAAGTCAGGGCCATGATTAAGGCACAGCTTGATGAGGCATTCAAGAAAGTAGATTATCTAATATCTCCTACCATGCCGATACTTCCATTCAAGGTCGGCGAGAAAATTGATGACCCATTGAAACTCTACCTTACTGATATCAATACCGTAACTGCAAACTTGTCCGGAATTCCTGCCATTTCAGTTCCGTTTGCAATGTCAAGTTCAGGATTGCCAATTGGCATCCAGTTATTTGCAAATTCATTTAAAGAAAAAGAATTACTTCAAGCAGCACATGCATTACAGGAAACAACAAATCTACCGGAGATTAATCTATGACAAAAATAGGACTAGAGATTCACTGTCAACTTACAAAACTTGCAAGCAAATTGTTTTGTTCATGCAAGGCAGAGTATAGAAACACTACGCCAAACTCTAACATCTGTCCTGTTTGTACTGGTATTCCTGGTTCGCTTCCTCTATTGAATAAAAAAGCAGTAGAAAAAGCTGCAATGATATCACTTGCATTGGGATGTACAATTCCTGAAAAAATAGGATTCTTTAGAAAAAATTACTTTTATCCTGACTTGCCAAAAAATTTCCAAATCACCCAGTATAACGCATATGGTCCTACAAGTATAGGCTCTGATGGAAAAATTGAGATCGAAGGAAAGACAATTAGAATAAGACGAATACAGCTAGAAGAAGATCCTGGCAGATTGGTTTACGAAGGTACTTCTGAGAAAACAATGATTACGTTAGTTGATTATAACAGGGCAGGTACACCGCTTGTAGAAATAGTGACAGAGCCAGACTTTGAGACACCAAAACAAGTTCGTGTGTTTTTGAATGTGCTTGCAGATTTGGTTGAAAACATTGGGGTAGCTGACCCATATCTTGAGGGTGCTATGAGAGTAGACGGTAACATTTCAGAGGGTAATGGAAATAGAGTCGAGATCAAAAATGTAGGCTCTTTTAGAGATGTAGAAAAGGCACTTCATTTTGAAATTACACGACAACAAAGTCTTGTTGAAAGGGGCATTACAGTACTTGCAGAAACAAGACACTGGGATGAGGCAAGAAGGATTACAGTCTCATCTAGATCAAAAGAAGATGAACAAGATTATAGATACTTGCCAGAGGCAGACATACCAATTGTTTTGATTGGAAATGATTCCATTGAACAAATCAAAACACAGATGCCCGAAAGCATTGTTGCAAGAAGGGAACGATACGTCAAAAAATATGGTATGCCAGCACAGGTAGCAGATGTTTTATCGTCTGACAGGTTTTATTCTGATTTGTTTGACAAGTCTCATAACGAAACAAATGCAAAAGAAGTATCAAATATTATTACAACTGATTTGATGGGTGTTGCAGACACTCGAGAAAAGAAACTTGAATTAAAAATTACATCAAAACACATCTCTGACTTGGCAGATGCTATAATGACAAACAAACTAACAAGAAATTCAGGAAAATCTGCATTACACGAGATGGTAAAATCTGGCAAATCACTTGCTGATGTCATGTCAAGTCTTGACTTGGGACATGTTAGTGATGCAGGTTCTATTGAAAAAGTAATTGATGAAGTATTCGCAGAAGAAGAAAAAGCAGTAGCAGAAGCAAAACAAAATCCGGATACTGTCAACTATCTAGTTGGCAAAGTCATGAGAAAGACAAAGGGCAAAGCAGACCCAGCAACCACACTTGAGATTTTACGAAAAAAACTCTCTGGTTAAAAAATAAGTTTTTACAACACGTACTTGTTTTTTGATGTTAAAATTGTCTACATTTTACCAAACTCATCTTCGTCAGAGTATGCACGCTCTGCATGCTCTTCGATATCAAGGCCTGCTTCTTCGACTTTGGCTGATACTCTGACTCCAATTAGCTTGTCTATTACCTTCATTATGATAAATGTCCCAAAGAATCCCATTGCTCCTGCTACTCCAACACCCATGGCTTGAATGAGTAATTGTTGAGGGTGGCCAAACAAGAGTCCATTTGGACCGTTTGGATTTACAAGTGTACTTGCAAATATTCCAATTCCAAGTGAACCGATTATTCCAGCAACACCGTGGACTGAGCTGACATCTAATGCATCGTCTATCTTGAGATGTTCTTTGAAGAACAAGACTGCAAGATATGATCCTATTCCAATTGCCATTCCCAAGACAAATGCATGCTCTACACTAATGTAACCAGAAGCTGGTGTGATACCTGCAAGTCCTGCGATTGCTCCGTTGATTGCAGCAATTACACTTGGTTTGCCTGTGCGCATCCATGAAAGTCCCACCCAAATTAATGCAGAAATTGATGATGCGATATGAGTATTGATGATTGTGTTACCTGCTAAACTTCCTGATGATAATGCACTGCCTGCATTAAATCCAAACCATCCTAGCCATAACAATGATGAGCCTAAAACTGCGATTGGAATACTGTGTGGAATCATGATTGATGGACCATAGTTGAGTCTTCTTCCAAGCACTAGGGCAGCTGCAAGTGCACCCATTCCGGCACTTGTATGTATTACAATACCTCCTGCAAAATCCACCACTCCCATCTGGCCAAGCCACCCTCCTCCCCAAATCCAATGGACTAGGGGATAATAGATGAGCGCACTCCATGCTACGATGAAAATAACATATGCACTAAACTTCATCCTCTCTGCAATTGCGCCAGTTAACAGCAATGGTGTAATTACTGCAAACATCATTTGGAATTTTGCAAATAAAACTCCCGGAATTGTAGGTGCATAATGCAGACCTGAATCATATGGAACATTATTGAGGAATGTCCAATCCATATTTCCAGTAAGACCCATTCCTGTATCTGGTCCAAATGACAAACTAAATCCAAATGTAAACCACATTACACTAAGAATTGCTAATCCGAAAAAGATCTGCATGAAAATTGAGACAGTATTTTTTCTTCGTAATAATCCTGCTTCAAATAATCCTAAAGCTGGGATCATTAATAGTACAAGGCTGGAAGCTATGAGCATCCAGGCTGTATCACCTGTGTCAATTGGCAAGATTTCTTTCTTAGAAAAGATGAAGTATAAAAAAATTTGTTTTTTCTAAAATAGTAATGGATCGGAAATCAATCCATAAGATTTTTTAATATGTTATTTCATTTCCTTACATCTTGCTAAAGATTGAAGTAGTACTCCCAGAAAATGAAATAAAATCAATTAGTGACGCACTAAAAAAATTATCAGTTGGTGGAATAACCGCATACAAAGGATGGGGTAGAGGAAAAACAGTTGCAAAAGAGATTCATGCATCCAAGGGAACAGAGGTTTTTACTCCTGAATTTGGAGAAAGATTCATTCTAGAAGTAATAGTACCAGATGAAAAGAAAAATGAGGTAATTGAAGCCATTAGAAGTGCTTCTAAATTTGGCAAAATATTTGTCACCTCAATTTCAGAAGCATATGATATCCAAACTCCTAAAAAAGACGAACAAGCTATCTGAGTCTTTTTTTAGCAAAAATATTATTTAGTGCAAATCCTGTCATGATTTACATGATACGCATAGACGCAATTGTTCCACAAAATGATATTAGGGTCATCAGTGATGAATTAAAAAAAATAGATGTGGGCGGAATTACGATAATGAAAGTCCGTGGAAGGGGTAAAACAGCTGGACCTGCATTACATGCAGCAAAAGGTACTGAAACGTTCATTCCTGAATTTTCAGACAAGTATATTGTAACAGTAATTGTGGAAGAAAAAGATGAGAATCAAGTGGTAAACATTGTTCGCAGCAATACAAAAATTGGCAAGATTTTCATGTACAAACTTTCACGTGCAGTAGATATTGCGACTGGCGCGGAAAATGAAAAAGCAATCTAAGACAGTTTTGTTAAATTTCACATTTCTTCATTAGATCTTTGATGTCTAGTGTGTAGATTGTCTGAAACTGAAAAGACGAATTAAAGAATGATATACTTGGAAATTAACATGTTGTTGATATGTATGGTGAAAACTTGATTTGAATTTGAGAAATTGTACCTGCAAATGTGGGTGTACCAGAAACGTTTCAAGTCAATATTATGATATTTGCATATTCTGTAAAATAGATGGACACCAAAAATAATAAAACCAGTTTTAAATTTGCTAGCGTTTTCTAGATTTTAAGCAGCGGTCTTGCCTTTGCATACATGATTATGACAGACAAGATGGCTATTGCAAATATTGATGCTGCTAGTGGACCAAATTCTGGAACTGCTGGAATGGTACTATTGGTTTGCGGTGTTACACTTGACGTAGGTGTTTGACTGGCTGGTGTAAAGGTGAATGTTGTCTTGGCAGTTTTGTCAGACCCTCCATATGTTACATCGATTTCATATGTACCAACATTTTTCCAAAGGCTACCTCCTGCAACTACTGTAGCTGAATACGTATTACTTGCTCCAGGGCTTGCTTGTGCAATGTATACTGGAGTTTGAGCACTATCTCTAATTACTATGGATACTGGTATGTTGAGCTGGTCAGCTACGGTACCTGATATGGTCATCGTATCCCCATCAGAATAAGCAGTTTTGTCAGTTGTTACAGTGATTGGAGCTTGTGCTGTTGCTGCCATGAATGAAATTGTTAAAAGTGCAATTGATGCAAGGGATATTTTTGAATTCATT
>DATEZN010000060.1:0-3094 GCA_035255545.1 Nitrosotalea sp.
AGATTCACCAGTCTGTTTAGAACTTCAAGCAATTTTTGAACATCGGCAAAATGAAGTCCTGTTGTTGGCTCATCCAAAATGTATACAGTTCTACCAGTGTCACGTTTTGACAACTCTGATGCAAGTTTTACACGTTGGGCCTCTCCACCTGAAAGTGTTGTAGCAGCTTGTCCAAGTTTGATGTATCCTAGTCCGACATCTGATACTGTTTGCAGCTTTCTTTGAATCGAAGGAATATTTGTAAAAAATTCTAGTGCTTCTTCTACTGTCATTGCAAGAATATCTGATATGTTCTTGTCCTTGTAATGTATTGAAAGTGTCTCAGAATTGTAACGCTTACCCTTACACTCGTCGCAGACTACATAGACATCTGATAAAAATTGCATCTCTATTTTTTTGACCCCGTCACCTTCACATGCAAAACATCTACCGTCTGCAACGTTAAATGAGAACTGTCCTGGTGTGTATCCTCTCTCCTTTGATAGTTCGGTTCCTGCGTATAATTCTCGAATTGGGGTGAATGCACCGATATATGTGGCAGGATTTGAGCGTGGAGTTCTTCCTATTGGAGATTGGTCTATGCCAATGACTTTGTCAATCTCATCCATTCCTGATATGCTCTTATGTCTTCCAGGTCTGTCTACAGAGCCATAGATGTCGGCTGCTAGTGCTTTGTACAGTATGTCATTTACAAGCGTGGATTTTCCAGATCCTGATACTCCTGTTACTGTGACCATCATACCAAGTGGAAACTCTACGTCAATGTTTTTGAGATTATTCTCAGACGCACCCTTGAGGGTGAGATTACCTTTTTGTTGATGTTTGTTTTTTACAAGTTTTATTGCATCATGGTTTTTGAGATATTTTCCAGTGACTGATTTTTCACTTTTTAGAATTTCATTTATGGTTCCTTCAAAGACTACATTTCCTCCATGCACACCAGCATCTGGTCCAAGATCAATTATCCAGTCTGAGCTTCGCATAACTTCTTCGTCATGCTCTACAACAAGTATTGTATTTCCAAGGTCACGAAGTTTTGTTAGAGTCTTGATTAATTTTGCATTGTCTCTTTGGTGTAAACCAATTGTGGGCTCGTCAAGAACATACAGAACACCTGTAAGATTTGATCCTATCTGTGTTGCAAGTCTGATTCTCTGTGCTTCTCCACCTGATAACGTAGAGCTGACACGATTTAATGTAAGATAATTCAGCCCAACATTTTTCAAAAATTCAAGTCTTGACAGTACTTCTTTTAGGATGGATTTTGCAATGTATTTTTCTGTCTCGCTAAGTTGGAGATTTTTAAAAAATTCATAGCATGAATCAATTGACAAGTCACATGTATCCATGATGGAAAGTGAGTTTATTGAAACTGACAATGCTTCATCTTTTAATCTTCTACCCTTGCACAAGTTACATGGAGTCTCTCTCATGAACTTGCTCAACTCGTCTCTTTTTGATTCTGAATCAGTCTCTGCAAAGTTTTTCTGAAGGCTAGGTATTACACCATGAAAGTTATTGGTGTATTCCCACCTGGAATCAGTAGATTGGGATTCATAAGAAAACTTGACTGCTTCTTCACTTCCATACAGGATTACCTGAATCTGTTTTGTACTCATCTTGTTAATTGGAGTCATTAAATCAAAACCATATTTTTTTCCAACATCTCGTAGAGTTTGTCTCCTAAATGATGAAAACCTGCCTGACCATGGAACTATGGCCCCGTCTAGAATTGACTTTGTCTTGTCTGGTATTAGTAAATCAGGTTCAAATTCCATCTTTACTCCTAGGCCATGGCATGTCTTGCATGCCCCAAATGGTGAATTGAATGAAAATCCTCTTGGTTCTAGTTCTCCTATTGAGATTCCACAAAACGGGCATGCGTTATTTTGAGAAAATATCTTTTCCTCTGTATCTACAACCATGACATCACCCTTACCTGCTTTGAGTGCAGTCTGGATGGACTCGTACAGCCTACTCTTTTCTTCCCATGATGCCTTGACTCTATCTACAACAATTTCGATATTGTGCCACTTTTGCTTATCTAGTACTGGAAACTCTCCGTCAAGCTCTACGATATCACCATCGACTCTAATCCTAGAATATCCTTGTTTTTTTACCTGCTCAAATAATTTTTCATAAGTTCCTTTTTTTCTCCTGACAAGTGAAGCTAGAATCAAGATCTTTTTTCCATCTGATTCTTTTAGTATTGATTCACAAATTGATTCAACTGATTGATTTGATATCTTTCTTGAACATTTGGGACAGTGGGGTGTACCAATTCTTGCATACAATAGTCTGAGATAATCGTAAATCTCTGTTATGGTTCCAACTGTAGACCTTGGATTTTTACTTGTAGTCTTTTGTTGGATTGATATTGCAGGAGATAATCCTTCGATTGAATCAACATCGGGCTTGTTCATCATTTCAAGGAACTGTCTTGCATATGCCGAAAGTGATTCTACGTATCTTCTCTGGCCCTCTGCATATATTGTATCAAATGCAAGTGTTGATTTTCCAGATCCTGATAGTCCGGTGATTACTACAAGTTTATTCTTTGGAATATCCACGTTGATGTTCTTTAAATTGTGCTCCCTTGCACCACGGATAATTAACTTGTCATTCATTTCGTAATTGTTTTTGTATCCTTGTCAGTTTATCACGATATTCAATTGCATGCTCAAAATCAAGTTCTTCTGCATAGCGTTTCATGGTTGCCTCTATCTCAATTGCCATGGTCTGTATATCATGCTTTGACATGTGTTTTGTTTCATCTAGTACAATTGTTTGCTCTGGAATTGCCTTTGTGATACTAGTTGGTGTAATTCCCATTTTTTGATTATAATCAACCTGTTTTTTCCTTCTCCTATCTGTCTCTGATATCGCAAGTGTCATTGATTGAGTTTTTTTACTTGCATACATGATTACAGCACCGTCTACGTTCCTTGCTGCCCTTCCAAATGTCTGGATCAAGCTAGTTACATTTCTCAAAAATCCTTCCTTGTCTGCATCAAGTATGGCTACAAGTGAAACTTCGGGTATGTCCAAACCCTCTCTTAGCAGGTTGATTCCAACTAGGACATCAAATTCGCCC
>DATEZN010000061.1:0-4688 GCA_035255545.1 Nitrosotalea sp.
CAAAAAAATAGATTATAAGATTTTACAGTAAAGATATGATGTATAATGATCTAAACAAGACTATGACACATATTATTTAAATTCGTACTAGTTATTTAAAATTATGAGTATTTTTTCTATTTCAAAATATGAAGATATTGAAAGATTATGGACTACCAATCAAACTGAAACAATGAGTCTTGAATTTAAGCAAGAAATAAGTGGAGATAATAAAGAAATTGCCAAAGACATATCCGCCTTTGCTAATTCGGAGGGGGGTGTCATTATTTACGGAATAACTGAAAATCAGGGACGTGCCATACTAAGCAATGGCATTCCTATAACTAACAATTCCGAAAGAATTCAACAAATAATCTCATCGTCCACCATGCCAGAGGTTCCAATGGAAATAGAAATAATCAATGCTCCAGTCACAACTGGGGGATCTCCAACTCATGAATTTGTAGTAGTAAAAATTCCAAAAAGTCCTTTTATGATTCATCAAGTGACTACAACTTCAAAATTCTACGTCAGAAATAACACAACTACTCGATCACATGTTTACGAATTATTGGAAATGAAGGAAAATGACATTTCAATGAGATACGAAAATAGATTTAGATCAAAACAGGTACAAAATTCGTTTATTATTCAAAAAGAGGAAAAAATAATCAAAGAACTTGGCCCTCAATGGAATTCCTATATTTTATCATCATTTGTTCCACATGTAAGAATTCCAAGTTCAATCAAGATAACAAAAGAATTCTACAAAAAGTCGCTTTTTAAAAACGGTTCTGTAATATACGAACATTTTCCCACTGATAGTAACGTTTTTGCAAGTATTCCAAAGGTAGAAGGTAGAATGTCAGATCCTTCAATCAATGATAAAGAGTTTTTCGAAATAGATGATGATAGATCTGTTTATTTTTGTTATCGTATCAGTACTCAAGTTAGTATGATGTATCATCCTATGTTTTATCTGGGAGATTTGATGCATCTAATAAAAAGAATATTAGTTGATACTAAATCATATGGAGGTGTAACTTTTAGGCTAAAAGTGCGAGGAAGTATTAAAACTGATGAATATGTAGCAATGATTCCAATTCCCGGTGGAGACAGAAATGTATCTGATTTTGAAATTCAGCACGAGATTCCATTTCCTTTCGAATTTGAGAAAGAATTTAAGAGAATTTTTGAAAAGTATTTTGAAGGATTGCATATTGATAATTCGTTGACCCTTTTTAATTCCACCATTGATATGATAAAATCATCATGGTCTGCAAATGATGTGAAAGTAAATACAAATTATGAATCTCTAATTTAACTATGTATTTCAATTCATTGTCTCAAGGATTATGGGAATAATACATGCTTACAAGTGCTATCTTAACTCTTTTCGATATGCATGAAAAACTATTTGATCTAATTTTTCCCTTTACATTCCACAACGTCTGTTTTGATATCCCAAACTTTTTCACATCTTTGGGTTTCAACTCTAAAACTCTCAGAGCAATCTTCTCAAATTTTTTATCTAGATTTTTCACATCCACATATGTTTCATAACTGCCAGAATCAACACCTAACAATTCTGATTCTTCAAGTTCATTGCTTTCCTTTCCAATGTGTATAATTCCAGTAACATTGACATGCTTTCGTTCCAATATACCAACATCCCCGTCAAACTTGGATTCGGGGTGATTCAGATATTCCACGAACACACTCCAAAAGGGCTTCCAGTATTGCTTGCCACATAGTTTTTCCATCGAATTGTCATCCTAGTCCACAAAATCACCGAAAACCGCATGCCTAGCAGGCTTGACAAATGGGGCCAAGGGCTTGATCAGCTCACCAGTGTTTGGATTTATGACATTTGAATACCCAACGATGCAAAAATTAAACGGCTTTAACTGTTCTTGATATCTCTCATTTTTGTTAAAGTTAGACAGCCTTGCAAGCATTCTTGGATTTGACGCCATGAATTTTGATTTATTTTTTTGTAGACCTATTACTCCAAATTAAAACACACTAAGAAAAATAAAACTATTTCAATTCTTCCGAATTATGTTCAGGATCTTCTGACATCGTTCTCCATATGTCAATAATTTCTTGTATGAACAATGGATTTTTTTCGTCAAAATTAAATCTCTTTCCACGTAATGTACCAGCAGCAATCTTAGATACATCCTTAGCGAATTGTGGAAGCCACTCTGCCTTGAGTACGAGCCATGTTTCAATTTCTTTAGGAGAATAATTTTCATGATTGTCTTTAAGAATCTTGAAAACTTCAATTGCGCATTGTTCATCAGAGTACTTACTAATTCCGGTAGAACGATTAGCATAACCCACAAACGATTTCATCGCCACCAGTACGACCTTGTTTTGTATGATTCTCTTTTCTTCAGACATTTTTACCATCTTTTTTTGTTAAATTCCTCGAACCCACATTGGTAGGTCTGGCGGTATTTTCATTGACTGGGCGATCTTCTTCTGCTGAAGGTTGAATAGGTTTTTGGTCAGGTCGTTGAATCGTTGAAACAAATGTGCGGGGATATCCACATTTTTATTTTGATACATCTTGATTTGTTTCTCGATTATTTCGAGGATTTCGTAGTTACGAGAAATCAAATCCTCGATGGTGCAATAATACTGCGATTTTCGTTTTGGTTTTTCTTCGTCAAAGTTTGCTGCCGGTGTCTCCAGGATCAAAGCGTCCAGTTCTCTGTACTTGTCGTAAACAGTATTCTTATTTAGCCGGGTTTTTTGTATGACAAAAGCAGCTGTGTATCCACGTACGTAGCACTCTGTTAGTGCTTCGTCAATCGTCTGACCTTCTTTCACATGGGGACGACCGCGCTGGCCAGTTCCTATTTCAGGTGGAATATACTCGGTCATGTGTTCCAGTAGCCACAAAGTAGCATAAATAGCTTGTGAATTATTCAATTTTACCGATGTTTTATACAAAATATCACATAATAAGGCCTGTTTAAATGTTTAAACTATGTTTAATTATGTAAATATTTAAAAATTTAAACACTTAAACATTTAAACACGCGTCCGGTACACTGTAAAAACAAACCAGATTCATGTCACACAGATTTTAGACAAATAATTAGTACATTAGGCACGAAAAATACAAAAATTTCCTATTTATTTCCTAATTAAAAATAACAGTTGGATTAAAAAATTGAGATTAGATCTTACGGACAGCCTTCCATCTTTTGGATGAAGTAGCCTTTCTTTTGGATCTCGTTGGCAATTGGTTCTGGTGCACCTTGTGAGTGGCAAAATTGACACTCTTCGGTGGAAACCTTTGACTCGGCTTCTCCGATGGTATTGAGCCATTCTTTTGCATATTGGATTGCTTTTGCATGATCCTTCTGGCTTGTAATGACGTCAAAATGCATCGTATGGCCGTCCTTTGCCTCTACGTATGTATAGTATACGTGAATTTCCATAACCTGTATGCAAAAAAAGGGATATTTAATCTAATTTGGACAAGTTTTTAACATAAAACATAAAGTTAGAATCAATCGTAAAACACTAGATCGCACGACCACCTTGCAGACAGGCAATTTAAAAAAACTCTTTTTAGCGTGGTACATATGGTACTAATTCAGGGCAAAGAAAAGCGACTATAACAGATTAACAGTAGAAGGCGACATGCAAACAAAATGGATATGTGGCAGCTTTGAAACAGTGGATGGTTTTTTCAAGTTTTGCTCCCAACATAGCGAACTGATGAAGCAGACTATTGTAGCCCAGATAGACAAACTTGACATGACTACAATAGTTGAAGAAAAACAATCCTGATTAAATTTCAACGTCTTTTTGAATACGGCTTGAATGTCCACCCTGCAAGACCTCGTCTTACCATCTTGTTAAATCGCCTTCCATGAC
The DNA here is from genome assembly GCA_035255545.1 of Nitrosotalea sp. Classification (GTDB taxonomy): domain Archaea; phylum Thermoproteota; class Nitrososphaeria; order Nitrososphaerales; family Nitrosopumilaceae; genus Nitrosotalea. The sequence continues at coordinate 3,877 of DATEZN010000061.1, forward strand.
TCAGGTATGGAAATCTCATGTGAATCAATTCATGTACAATAGTATTTTCCAGAGTCTTTTCATCAGGTATTTTTCTGACGTTGATAAAGACCACTTTGTCCTGAATATAGGATACCCCCAGATACTTGTAAGCAGATGTTCGCCTTCCTTCGGTTACTTCTTTTGGCATCTCAAGCACTTCTTTTGTTGTCATCAGTATCTTGGGCTCTGAAATACTAAATCTTGCAGAATAGACTCCTACTTTTTCAAGTATTTTAAAACGTAAGTCAGGATCTAGTTTCACAAGATCAAAAGATACCATTCCAAGTTTAATTCATGTTGTCAAAATTCGTGTTGACAGTTGTGGATTTTTTTGTTTCAACCATTATAGTGGTAAGTAGGGTCAGAAATTCATTAGTTTAATCACAAATCATACAGCCACCGTCTCCTCATTCCCCGCTTAACTCATTGAACTCATTATAGATCTAGCCTTATTTCTTACCTCCTCTGTCAGGGATACAAGAACCAGCCCTTCATTTGGCTGGCCATACAATATTACGGAATTATCTGGCGCATAAACTGCAACCGGAAGAACAAGCAAGTCCTCCTCACCATCAACAATTATTCTCACAGGAGGAGCCATATCAAACGCTTGACGAATTGTAGAAACGCTCTCTTCTGTAATTTCTGCAGCAGGGTTTTTACATTCAAGGATTGTTTTTACATATCCACCTGGCAAGTCTCGCTTGTTTCTTTTTTCAAGCATGTCTACAATTTGCAGTGATGGACTGAGACCAAATGATATCATCTTTTCTGTAGTGGCATCACCTACT
>DATEZN010000062.1:0-4928 GCA_035255545.1 Nitrosotalea sp.
GCAGTTGCAGAAAATTTTGTTGACATTCAAACAGGAAGTGGCCTAGTTCATCTCTCTCCTGCCAACGGAGAAGAAGATTTTGAGATTGCATCAAAGAGAGCAATACCAATTTTTAATCCAATAAATGATGAAGCAAAATTCACAGAACAAGCCGGAGTATATGCAGGATTATTTGTAAGAGATGCTGATGAAAAAATAGTTAATGCACTAAAGGAAAAAGGTGCACTAGTAAGAATTGGCAAGATAAAACACCAATACCCATTGTGCTGGAGATCACAGCACAAACTATTATGGCTTGCAAGAAGAGGCTTTTTCTATTTTCTTGATAGATTAGGAGACAAGGCAGTGCAAGCCGCAGAGAGTGTGGAATATTTCTTCGAGCCGCCAAGAAACAGATTTTTGGAGATAATAAAAGACAAACATCCGTGGTGCATCTCAAGAGAACGGATCTGGGGATGTCCTTTACCGATGTGGAACTGCAAAAACTGCAAGCATACCAAGTGGTTCTTCTCAAGAGATGAGATAGTAAAAGCAGCATCTGATCTTCCAGATGGACCAGATTTTGAATTACATAGACCATGGATAGACAACGTATCCATAAAATGCGAAAAGTGTGGAAATAAGATGGAAAGAGAACAATTTGTTTTGGATACATGGCACAACAGCGGTGCTGCACCTTATGCATCATTATCTGATTCAGAGTACAAGGATAACATTCCAGCACTCTTTTTGACAGAGGGAATAGACCAGACAAGAGGATGGGCATACACTCTACTAATAGAAAATGTAATTTTCAACAATGCACCAATTGCACCATTCAAGTCATTTTTGTTCCAGGGTCACGTACTTGACAAAAATGGTAACAAGATGAGCAAGAGCAAAGGAAATGTCATGGATGCAATGGAACTGCTTGGAGAATATTCTGTTGATTTGATAAGATTGTATTTCATGTGGAAATCAAGTCCGATTGAGCCAATTAATTTTAGCACAGACGAGCTTGTATCAAGACCATATCAGATACTCAGTACTCTGTATCATCTTCATCTGTACTTTAAACAAAATAGTGAATATGACAAGTATGATAAAACACACAACATACAATGGGCAAAAGATAGGAACCTGCTAAAAGAGCCAGAGATTTGGGTTTTATCAAAACTTCAGAAATTAATTTTGTCAGTGACAGAATCACAGGACAAGTGCAAGTTCCACGAGGCAGCAAGGGCAATTGATGATTATCTGATAAATTCAGTCAGTCAAGTGTACATTCCAATCACACGTGAGGAATTGTGGGCAGAAGACGATTCACAAAAAGAACGAAGATTTGCAATCTATGCAACACTTTCAAAAATATTATTGACCCTTGACATACTGTTACATCCAATCTGTCCATTTACAACCCAGTATCTGTATAGTACCATGTTTGCAGAGAAAAAGAACATACTGCTAGAGGACCACCCAACTGTACAATCTTCGCTTACAAATGATAAAGTCGAAGAGGCATTTGACTTGATGAAAGAATCAGTCTCTGTTTCTGCAGCAGCAAGAATGAAAGGCAAACTCAAGAGAAGATGGCCTCTTGACAAGGCAATAATTTGTGTCGAGCCAGGCCAAAAAGAAAAATTGGAATCACTTGCAGAGTTACTTCTTTCTCAGCTTAACGTAGAAAAGTACGAGATTATCGAATTACAAAAATCAGATGGACTAGAACTTGTATCAAACTTGCTAGAAAGAGAAATTCCAATTGTTCCAAAAGTTGAACTTGAGAGAAAGAAGATAGGGCCAAAAGCAAAACAAGACATGGGAAGACTGTTAGACAAATTTTCACAGACAGACCCAAGCACAATTGTAACCAATCTTTTGAAAAACGGTTCCCATACATTTGATCTGGGAGACAATAAAATCGAATTATTAAAAGAAGATTTCATCGTAGGGTATTCTGAAAAAGAAGGATTTGCCATGTCAAACCGGGATTCCTTGATTGTGTTCATCAGCACAACTAGAAATCGTGAGATGTTGGCAAAAGGCTTGATACGAGACATTGCAAGAAGACTACAAGTATTAAGAAAAGAGAGAGGATACACTCCAACTGACATTTTAGAATCGGCATACATCTTGGGCCTTGATGAAGAATCATTAGAGATGGCAAAAGAAAAACAATCAGATCTTGCATATCTAGTGAGAGTTAAAAAAATAACATTCGAAGATAGTGCGAAAAACTACAAGGATGAAGATTTGGATGGTTAAAAGATTCGAATCTCCGTTGAGTAGTGCTTCATCCATTGCATTAAATAATAAAAAAATACATCAGATCCCATGCCAAAGCAGATAACCCTAGATGGTTGGCTCATATCACATCTTGCCATTTTACTAAAGAAAGCATCTTCACATGTTGCAAAGACCAAGACCCCCCTCGTACTATACAGGAATACATTAGAAGAGGAAGAAGAGGCATACCAAGAGACGGTCTGCACTATTACAGAGGGATACATCATAGTACAAGTAATCACATCTGGAGGAGGCGTAGTTCCAAGCTTTCAACAGCAATTTGTCTTTACACTAGATGAGTTTCCAAGCTGGCTGATGCGAAAAAGCAAGGACTTGTTCCTACAATCCACAGATACGCTAGAAGAGCAATTCAGCTAGTACATCACACTAGTTTCTATATCATAAAATTTCAATTTCATGATAATGAGGCTTAAAAATAGCCTCATGAAAAATAATCTAGTTTTGAGGGCCGGACCAGGCAAGAGGGTGTCATTTGACACTCGGTACCGACCCCAAAACATTTTCTGTATATCATAATGTGTCTACACTATGAAACCTTAGATGAGGTCAGCACGCTGGTATAATTACATTATGCAAAATATCATGTATTGTACTTGACTGACAGATTCTGATCGAATACAAATTCATTTCAGGTACAATACCAAACTTTGTTCTAGATCTTGACAACATTGTTTATTCCTAGTTTGTGTAAAGCCATAACATCAAACAGATTATAAAGACCATAAAAATGAAAAACCACAATGCGTCTACTAGAATATCAAGCAAAGTCTTTGTTTGCAGATTACAACATTCCAATTCCAAAGGGAATGACATCTACAGATATTGTACAAGGTAGAAAAGATGCAGCAGCACTTGGATTTCCATTTGTGATCAAGGCACAGATGGCAGTTGGCGGAAGAGGAAAGGCAGGTGCAATCCAGAAATGTCAAAATGCAGACGAGTTTGAACTAAAGTATCCAGATATAATGCAAAAAGTGGTCAAGGGAGAAAAGACCAAAGCAATTTTACTTGAAAAAATGGCAGACATCAAAAAAGAACTCTACATTTCATTATTCTTGAACAGAGGCAAAAGATGCTATACCATAATTGCATCAGGAGAAGGCGGTGTTGAAATTGAATCAGTTAAAAATCAAATAATTCATGAAGTTGGATTGGGCAACGTTGATGCCAAGACTGCTGAAGAAGTAGGAAAACAAATGGGACTAAAAGACAAACCATTAACCCAATTCGTTGACATTTTACAAAAATTAGCAAAAATTACAGTAGAAAAAGAAGCCGAGCTTGCAGAGATTAATCCACTTGCAGTATTAGGAGATGAATCAGTTGTAGCCCTTGATGGCAAAGTCATCATAGATGATAATGCAATGTTCAGACATGAGGAATTACGTAAATTCCAAGAAGTCTCTGAACTTGAAGAGAGGGCAGAAAAGAGCGGATTTTCACTAGTAGAGCTTGATGGAAACATTGCTGTTGTAGGAAACGGTGCAGGACTAGTCATGTCTACACTTGACATGCTATCAGACAACGGTGGCAAGCCTGCTTGCTTTTTGGATGTTGGAGGCGGTGCCACTACTGAAACAGTATACGAAGCACTTACTTTGATTAGCAAAATGAAAAAGGTAAAAGGAATTCTAGTAAATCTTTACGGTGGAATTGTCAAGACTACAACAGTTGCAACAGCATTCATCAAGGCATATGAAGACAAGTTAATTGATCTGCCAGTCTTTGCAAGAATGTCGGGTGCAGAAGCAGACAAGTCAAAAGAAATGCTCAAGGGTTCAAGGACAAAAATGTTTGATACCATCGAAGAAGCAATAAATGCCGCAGTAATTGAGATGAATAAAAATGGTTGATCTTTTCGAATTATTAATTGGCAAAGAAGGCGACAAGGATTACAAGAAAAAGCCGGTCATAGTACAAGGAATTACAGGCAAGTTTGGTGCATTTCACACACAGCAAATGCTAGCATATGGAACAAACATTGTAGCAGGTGTAACACCAGGTAAGGGAGGACAAAAACATGAAGGAGTTCCAATTTATGAAACAATGAATGAAGCCGTAAGTGCAACAGGTGCCAAGATTTCAATCATATTTGTTCCAGCAAAATTCTTCTTGTCTGCAGCAGTTGATGCATTAGAATCAGGAATAAAATTACTAATTGCAATACCAGAACATGTTCCAGTAAAGGATGCAATGACAATTGTGGATTTGGCAAAGAAAAAAGATGCAATCGTTGTAGGTCCAAATACTCCAGGAGTCATAATCCCAGGAATAATCAAGATAGGAATCATGCCAGCAATGCCTTTCAAAGAAGGAAGAATTGCAGTAATCTCAAGAAGTGGAACTTTGATGTACGAAGTCTCACATAACTTGTCCGTTGCAAATTTCGGCCAAAGCATGTGTTTTGGAATTGGTGGAGACCCAATCAACGGTACGCCACTAATTCAGGCATTTGACAACATAAGAAACGGACCAAATATTGACGGAATTGTTGTAGTAGGCGAAATTGGAGGAGATGCTGAAGAGATGCTTGCACAACATATCATTGACACTAAATTTGACAAACCAGTAGTTGCATACATTGCAGGAAGAGCAGCACCAAAAGAAAAGAGGATGGGACATGCAGGTGCAATCGTTTATGG
>DATEZN010000063.1:0-3968 GCA_035255545.1 Nitrosotalea sp.
AAAGACTGCAACAAACTTTGTCAAGCTTGCAAACTCTGGTTTCTATGATGGAACTGTATTCCACAGAATAATGCCGGGATTTGTAATACAGGGCGGTGATCCAAATACGATAAAAGGTGACAGGAGTACATGGGGACTTGGAGATGCAGGATATACAATTCCTCCAGAATTTACCAACAGTGTGAATTTCACAAAGGGCATGGTGGGCATGGCACGAGGTGGCGATCCAAACAGTGGTAGCTCTCAGTTCTTTATCACACTTGGCGATGCTCCATGGCTAAATGGTCAGTATACTCTATTTGGCCAAGTTGTATCTGGCCAAGATGTTGTTGACCAAATTGCAGCACTCAAGACAACTACTGACAACAACCAACCAGTAGATGCTGATTCTGCACGTGTATCCAAAATTAGTATCGAGTCATCTAACTCTACTTCAAAATAAAATTAATCTACTTGTATCTGTCTGCAATACGATATCTTGCATACTTGTCATCTGGAGAATATTTTCCTGGATGTACAGTAACAGTCTGATGTCCACATTTAGGACACTGGTCTTTTAGGGTGTATCTCTTACATTCTGTACATTTTCTCATTTGAAAGTGCATTGTTCTAGCCTTCTCTTGTCTTCTTTGATTCTTCTCTTGTAAACTTGAAGGTACCTCCCTTCTTTTCTATAGAATCTTGGACAGAGGAAAGAATCGGTTTTAGTTCCTTTTCTGCCTCCTTGAAGTTTGGTGCAGTAAGAGTAATGCGATACTTGGGAGCTCCAATGTACGTAACAGAGATCTCCTGCTTGTTTGCAGTGGAATCAATTAATGCATGCTTGATTATTTCAATGCCGTTTGATTTTGTACATGTAAGCTCAAAGATTCCACGTATTTCCACATGTGGAACCTGAATCTTTGCGCCAAGTTCTGCAATTACAGTCAATGCCTTGGGGGGAATACTGAGATTATCTAAAATGGTTATTCCTTTTGCTGAAACTTCTGAAAATGCATCATATACGGAACCAAACTTGTCTACCAAAACATTTTCTAATTTTGTCATCTCGGATGCAGACAAGCTTACACGAGATTTCAGGTTTTCAATGAGGGCTTCTTCTTTTTCACCGCGTTTTATCTCTAAAAGTTTCTTCTTTTTTTGATCAGATGATACTTGTTTTAATGACAAGTCTATTTCAGAACGTCTCGGGTCTACACGTTTTACAAGTAGGACTTTTTTCTCTCCTGCCTTGAGAAACTTGCCTACATTTCTTATCCAACCGGTAGCAATTTCTGAGACATGCAAGAATCCTTGGATGTTGTTAAATTCATCAAGACCGACATATGCTCCTTGATCTACTATTCTTGTTACAGTTGCAATAACAATCTCTCCTACCTCTGGAAAATCTTGGACAGTTGTAGTCATGGCTTTCAAATTTAATGTACATAATTTAATGTTGTTGCTGACTAAAAGTCAATTCCTTTTTTTGCTTTTATCCCAGACTTGAATGGATGTTTTATTTCCTTCATTTCTGTAACAAGATCTGCTTTTTCTATCACTTCATCTTTTACATGATTGCCTGTAAGAACCAAGTTGACATCATCTGGTTTGTTTGAAATAATTTCCAAGACATCTTTTAGATTTACTAGTCCCAAATTCACTGCATAATTTATCTCGTCTAGTATTACAATGTTGTATTTTCTTGAATTGATTTTTTCTCGTGCAACTTTGAGTGCTTCCTCTGCCACTTTTTTATGGTCCTCAATTGGGCTCTTGTCATCTAGTATTCCAACAAATCCCTTACCTATTGCAGTGAGCTCAAACTCTGGCTCTAGTCTCTTGGATGATGTCATTTCTCCATAATGCCAAGAACCCTTGATGAACTGTATCATGCAGACTTTGTGGTCATAACCTATTGCACGAAGAGCCATACCAAGTGCCGCTGTTGTCTTTCCCTTTCCCTTTCCGGTATACACTATTACAAGACCCTTTGACATGAAATATTTTTTCGTGTGTTAGGTAAAAAGATTGGGTTGGAAAACTAGGGCAAAACCACAGCTTAAAATGTTGCATGACAAAAATTTGAGTGATACAGATGACCAAAAATTACAATTATGATGTGTTAGTTGTTGGAGGAGGTCCTGCAGGGTTGTCAGCAGCATGGGGCGCTGCAAAAAAAGGCCTCAGTGTTGCAGTTCTTGAACGAGACGAGGCAATTGGACAAAATGTCAGAACAAGCGGTGTAACATGGATTAAGGAGGCAAAATCATTTGGAATTCCACCAGAGTGTTATAATGAGATTTCCAACTATGCTTTCTATTCTCCAAATAATTATGTGATAAAAAAAAGTGAGACTGCCCAGGCAGGAGTCTTGGATGTAAGGAAGACATACCAATTTCTTGCATACCAAGCTGCAAGTGCGGGAGCAGACATTTTCTTGAGGACAAGTGCAACCGACGTGATAAAAAATGAAAAAGGAAAACTAGCTGGTGTCAAGGCGACCTCACTTAAAGAAGAACTTGTTTTTAATTCAAAACTTGTCATTGATGCAAGTGGTTTCTATTCTGTTGTTGGAAGATCTCTTGGAATTGTTTCACCGTGGAAAAGATTTGGTGCAGGTGCAGAATATGAGGCCTATGTCGATAAGGTCAGTCCTGACACATGGTATCTCATGGTAGGATCACAGTATTCTCCTGCAGGTTATGCATGGATTTTTCCTTTGGGAAAAAACAAGGTCCGCATAGGAGTAGGTGTTGGCAAGCCAAACTCCCAGGCAGATGCCAGCAAACTTTTGTTAGAGTTGCTTGAAAAAAGGCCAAAACCACTAGATGATCTTGGCAGAATTGTTCCAGTCGAGTTTCATTATGGCCTGATTCCAAACGAAGGACTCCGAGAATCTACAATAGATGACAACCTGATAATGGTTGGAGATTCTGCTGGACAAGCAAATCCGTTGGTCTTGGAGGGAATTAGATATGCAATTGAGTTTGGCAGAGCTGCCGGAAGAATTGGCGGCGAGTCTGTGGTTAAGGGGGACACATCCAAGGAATCACTGAAAGTGTATGAAGAAACAATGAAAAAAGCAATAGGATCAAAGATTGCAGCTGCAGTAAAGGTGCAGTATCGATGGCTCAACCTGAGTGACCAAGAATGGGACAAGGAACTTGAAATCATTGATGAACTCTCTGCCGAAGAATTTCTTGATTTTATCAAGGCAGACTTTGGCATGACAGATATGCTAAAACTTGCTGTGCATCATCCAAAACTTGCATTACGCCAACTCTTTCAAATTATGAAAAATACTGGCAAAGACTCTGAGACATGAATATACCAAGAATTGTTGTTGCCGGTGCCACAAGCGGTGTAGGGAAGACATCTATTACAACTGCAATAATCCATGGTCTAAAGAAAAAGGGATATTCTGTCCAACCGTTCAAGGTAGGACCTGACTTTATCGATCCAAGCTATCTAAGTTCTGTCTCAGGAAAAATTGCACGCAATCTTGATTCGTGGATGATGGGAAAAAATGGTGTACTAGAGAACTTTGTACAAAATTCGCAAGAAGACATTTCCATAATTGAGGGTGTGATGGGATACTATGATGGGTTTAGCGGCAAGTCAAGCTTTGCAAGTACATATGATGTTGCAAACATTACAAAATCAAATGTAGTTCTTGTTTTGGATGCAAGCAAGGCTGCTCGCTCTATTGCCGCAACTGCATTGGGTTTCAAACATTTTGAGAAAAACTCTAGAATTTGTGGTATAATACTGAATAAAATTGGAAGCAAAAAACATGAAATACTGTGCAGAGATGCGTTACAAAAAGTGGGACTGCCAATACTTGGAGTGATTCCACGAAACTCTGATCTCAGTTTGGAATCGCGACATCTTGGATTGATACCTGTACGGGAACGACAATCACTAGACAAAAAAATAAAATCAATTGCAAAATCACTTTCAGATTTTATTGAAATTGAAAAAATCAT
>DATEZN010000064.1:0-3707 GCA_035255545.1 Nitrosotalea sp.
GAACTTTCATTTGTCTTGGTGAAAAGCAAGATGGGACACGAAATGGATGTTATGAATGATATTCTCAAAATTGATGGAGTAAAAGAAGCAACAGGAACATTTGGCCAGTATGACATATTTGTCAAGGTCCAGGCTCCTACAAGACCAGAATTAGACAAGATAGTAACAAAGAAAATCCGTATGGTACCAAACGTTCTTTCAACTACAACTCTTCCTGCACTTGCTGGTAAGAACACAAAATAAACAATAGCCAGTCATTTAATTGCCTGAAAACCCTGAATTGATATCAGTTTAAATCCAAGCCTGTCCAATGACCGCCTGTTTGAAGTTTTTACGCTCCGGGAAGGTAAAAGACATTTACGAGCTTTCAGAAGGCAATATTTTATTCCAGTTTTCAGACCGGGTATCTGCGTTTGATGTAAAATTTCCAACACCTATTCCAAGAAAAGGTGAGGTACTGTGTAGGTTTGCTGAATTTTGGTTCAAAAAACTACCAACAAGGAACCATTACGTAAGAACAGAAGGAAAAGACAAGATTGTAGTAAAAAAAATGCAAATGATTCCAATGGAATGTGTGATACGTGGATATTTTTACGGTAGTCTGGTCCAGAGATGGAAAGACGGTCAGGTAAAGTTGCCAGAAGGTTCCACTCCACAGCTTGCAGCAAAATTATCAACTCCAATCTTTGATCCTACTACAAAGTCTGAGACACATGATGTTCCAATATCAAAGCAAGATGCAATTGATAAAAACTTGGTAAGCAAAAGCGAATACGAGTGGCTAGAGAACACATCACTTGAGATTTACCAACAGATGTTCAAAACTGCTGATGCAGCAGGATTTGTTTTGGCTGACTTGAAATTAGAGTTTGGCAAAATAGGAAATGATATCGTACTTGGTGACTCTATTGGACCTGATGAATATCGACTGTGGCCAAAAGAGTTGTATCAAGTGGGAAAGACTCAGGAAAGTTTTGACAAACAACTGTTACGCGACTGGCTTGCATCACACGGATATCAAAAAAAGTTTGAAGATGATAGAACTGCAGGTAAAGAACCAGTTGCACCGCAACTCTCTGATGAATTATGTCTTGAATTGTCATCAAGGTACATCACCGCGTACGAAAAGATAACTGGAATCAAGTTTTAACTCGAATTTCTAATTCGGGCTGTCTGTATTTTGTGTCCCCTGCCACCTGTTTGACCCCTAAATCTTGTCATGTTTTTCAAATTTTTTATTTTTTTAAAATTTTTGGTATTTTTTGTACCGGTATGATTGTAATAGTAATGGTTCCATATTGATTATAGCGTTATTGATTTGATACTAGTGCTATGATTTACATCGGTATGTGTCATCACATATGGTACCGTGGCTAGAAATATCCTTGTGGATTGACCAAACTTGGAACATAAAAAAAAGTTACGTAATGGACAAAAAAATATGATCTCTTGATCTTTTAGGACAACTCGAAAAGTAAAGTCATAAAATGTCTACACTGCTACAAAAGGAACTAAAAATAAGTAAAATACTCAGTACAAATGCAGACCAAGCCAAAGCCCTTGATGATACTGCAAGAATAAAAATTCTACAAATTCTATATCACAAACAATTTGCAACAGAGCAAATTGTTGAAGAGCTAAACAAAATCGGATACAAAAAAGCAACTACTACAATACGACATCATCTTGATGTTCTCAAAAATGCGGGACTGATTGAAATTGTAAAAATGGAAGAAGTCCGAGGAGCTGTAATGAAATATTATGGTACATCTGTTAGAGTGATGGGTGCAAAACTTCCCGCTAACTTTGAAACTGATTTCTCAAAGACAATTGCAGAGACTACGGTAAAACTAGAAAAAGTGATGAAAACTATATCTGAAAATGCGGGCTCAAAAATAAAGAAAAAGAGCTCCAAGCATGGAAACACTGAATCAAATTATGAAGATCAAATAGTGATGGAAATTGTCAATAGAGCAATGACCAAAGTGTTTGAAAACAACGGCCAGTTACTTGTACAAAAGTAAATTCTTCACTTTACTTCTATTCTGAAAATCCCAACAGTCTCTGGATTCTGCAAGGCCTTTATCATCTTGCGAGGAATTGAATCTGATGCAGTATCGCATCCAATTGACAGTGTCCTTGGACATGTGAAATTACTTTTTCTAATTACAATGTCATGTGGATTTGTCATGGTAAGTTTCTCACTTCCATTGCCAGTAATTTTGAATGAAAGATCTCCGACAAGTATTGTGCATGTAACCTCTGTTTCAGGTTTTTTCAACAACTTTTTCATTTCATCTGGAATTCCAAGACAACCACATGCTGCTCCTACACCAACAATGCAATCTCCGTTTACTGTAAGATTTGGATCAGTTGTTATCTCGATTGATTTTGGATGAAGTGATCTAACATTTTCATGACCATGAAATGAGATCTCAAAACGCACAATTTCGAGTTGTATAAACTTAAATTAAACCTTCAAAGGATGAATTTTGAAATGCTACCAGCTGCAGCAGGTTATGATCGAGCAATTACAGTCTTTTCTCCTGACGGTAGACTTTACCAAGTAGAATATGCTATAGAGACAGTACGAAGAGGTACACTTGCAATTGGTATCAAGAGCAAGGATGGTATCATACTTGCAGTTGAAGAAAAACCAAGAAAATTACAAAATTCTGATGTCACACAAAAAATATTCCAAGTCGACGATCACATTGGAGTGGCAGCAGCAGGTTACATTCCAGATGCACGCTCACAAGTTGACAATGCACGATTCTTCTCACAAAGTAACAGAATGATATATGATGAACCAATCGAGGTTGAAGCAGTAGCAAAACACTTGGCAGATCAAGCCCAGCAATATACTCAATATGCAGGTGTGAGACCATTTGGTGTCGCACTAATCATTGCAGGAATTGACAAAAGTGGTAGTATGATATACCTAACAGACCCAAGTGGAAAATACATCTCATATGATGCAGTTGCAATTGGCGCAGGTGCAGATCAAGTTACAGAATTTCTAGAAAAGAATTACAAAAAGGATATGACAGTTGAAGATGCAGCAGCAATGGCAATAGAATCAATCTATCTTGTCAGCGAAGAAAAAGATGGCACAAAACACATCAAAATGTCACAAATCCCAATTGCAACAAAGCAATTGACAAGAACAAGTGAGAAGGATATTGAACAATTTGCAGCCAAGGCAAAAGACAACATTGCCAAAAGACCAAAGTAACATCTAATATTTTATAGCGCAACAATACTAGGACATACATTGAAAGTTTCAATAGCCATTCCAGATTCGTCACTTTCTGAAGAGCCTACTCCACTTGACAAGGCAATGAAGATCTCCCAGATTGCAAGAGCATGTTCAATATTTCATGTAAATACAATTTATCTTTACAAAGAACAAAGCGGTTCTGATAGGGACAGATCGTTACTTCGAAATCTTCTTCGCTATCTTGAAACACCGCAGTATCTGCGCAAAATACTTTATCCAATAAGTGACGAATTTCAATTTGCAGGAAGTCTCAGTCCATTAAAGATTCCATCACATGTACAAACATCTGATCCCAAAAAAATCAAAGCAGGAGATGTAAGAGACGGTGTTGTTGTACAATACAAAGGAAAAAAATTTGTAAACGTTGGATTTGAACAACTAGTTCCATTTTACAGCAAAGACGATGATGGAAAAAGAATCATTGTCA
>DATEZN010000065.1:0-10447 GCA_035255545.1 Nitrosotalea sp.
GGACCAAGACTTGTTCTTACAAGTTCTGCAACTAACTTTGCTGCAGCAATGTTATTCTTTTGTGCATCTCTTCCCTTTTGTTGTAACGCACTTTCTTTTAGTACCAATACAGGTCCTTGTGGTGTTTGTTGAATAGATGCCAAAATTAATCCCTTAGTTCGTGTAACTAATTGCCCCTTTTAATACCTTATCGATTCAAGATCTTCAGATATCTTCTATTTTTAACGTCTACAACACCGGTGTACAAGATTCTGATCTCAGGTAATGCAAGAAACGGTAAGAAAAGAGGTATTAGGTGAGGATTTTTGAATTTGCATCCTGTCTCAACTAGTTTAGAATCTATACCAGAGTATTCATCCAATGTTTTTTCAAAAGATAATGAAGAGATCAAACCTGCAAGAGGTAATGAAAATTTACTTAGTATGTTTCCATCTTTAGCGACCAACATGCCACCTTGCATCTTAGTCAAACTATTTGCAACAAAGGCCATGTCTTTTTCATTGGAGCCTATAACTATCATATCATTTTCATGAAAGCTCTGTGTGCACCCAAATGCTCCTACGTCAGCACCAAAATTTCTTAAAAATGCCACAGATTTTTTTCCAGTACCATATGTTCTATCAATAGCCGCTACCTTCCACACGTCTTTATCGTATGATGCCACTACATTACCATCTCTAATCTGAAGCTCCTCCTGATCCATTTTTGTTATTATTTCAGTATCAAGTCTGATAACTAATGCCTGTACAGTGTCCCCCTTGCTTTGTATAGCAAAGTCTTTTTCTCCAAATTTTGTTCCTGTCTTTACAGTTTTTCTCATCCAGTTTGGGATTATGGTCTTGGGCATGTCTATCACAAGGCTGTTGTGGGAGACCACCAGTTTTCCCCCTACAAAGACCTTGTTTGGTTTGATCTTTTCAAGATCATCAAAGACTAGAATATCAGCTAACTTGCCAGGTGCTATTGCGCCAAGATCCTTACTCATTCCATAATACTCAAAGGAATTCTTTGATGCAATAGTTATGGCATCTATTGGATCCATACCAATAGAGATAGATTTTCGTATACAATGATCAATCATGCCGTAATCTACAATATCTTTTGGGTTAACCCCATCTGTACAGAACATCAATCTATCAAGATATGTTTTATGAGACAATACATTAGGTAGAATTTTGTCTAGATCTCGTCTGATAGAACCTTCTCTCATCATGACCCACATTCCAAGTCTGAGTCGTTCTAGGACTTGATCATAATCAATCGGTTCATGACATGAGAAAATTCCAGAAGCAATGTACGCATTTAGTTTTTTATCACTTGCACCCGCAGTATGACCATTTATGATACCATTATTTTCTAAAACATTAGATATGCTTTTCATAGTACTAGGATCGCGTGTTGTGACTTTGGTCCAAGAAAATACTTCACCTAATCCAACCACATTTTCAATATCTAATCCCTTGATCTCTTCTTTTTTTGTTAGTGTTCTTGCATGGCTGAATTTTCTATCAACAGGCAATCCTCCAGGAATTACATGGTAGACCCTAATTGGAAGGCTCTGTGTCATTTTAACAAATTCTTTGAATCCCTTGTAACCACAAACGCTTACAATGTCAATTGGATCTGCAAACAAAGTAGTAGTACCAGATAAAAGTGATTTTTTTGCAAGCTCTGATGGAAGAACATATTGATCTATGTGTATATGCGGATCTACAAATCCTGGTGTGATGTACCTATCCTGTAGATCAATGACACCAGTATTCTCTCCAACTGTGTGAGATGCATCTTTTCCCACATATGCGATTCTGTCTTTTTTAATAGCTACATGAATTTGAGATATAATTTCCCTCGAGTATACATTAATCAGCCTACAGTTTTTCAAGACAACATCTGCCTTGCTGTCACCCATTGCAACGGCATTGAGCGATAAAATCATGGAGGCAAGTGAGCTGGCCTTCATAATGATGATGTAATCTAATGATCTATTAAAGCGATGTTTAAATTACGGTCAACGCAGCTCATTTTTTATGAACATGCCAAAGGAGATCAATAGGTATTGTCCCAAGTGTAAAAAACATACGTTACACAAGGTCTCCATATACAAGGCAGGAAAGAGAAGAGGTTCTGCTATCGGTGAAAGAAGACACGCTGAGGATAAGAAAGGTTATGGCGGTCAGAAATTCCCAAAGTTAGCAAAGCCAGCAAAGACTACTAAGAAGATTACTCCTATTATGACATGTCCAGAATGTAAGAAAAAGTGGAATGTATCCGGAATAAGACTGAGAAAATTGGAGTTAGTTGCATAATGAAAAGAGCTCACATTTGGATACCAAAACCAGGAAGTAAATTCCAAAAAGTACAGTGCAAAGAATGTGGAGAAGAGAGTGTTGTTTACTCGCATGTTTCATCAATAGTTACATGCAAGGCATGCGGTAACACTTTAGCAGAACCAACCGGTTCCATTGCAAAAGTAAATGGAAAAATTTTAGGTAGTACAGATTAAGTCATAATCTTTCTTTGTATTCAGGTTGACAGCTATTCTTTTATCATCAAGAACAATGTGAGATTCCTTCACAGTTTGTGTATTGTTTATTTGTGTAGGATCAACTATAGAAATTCCAGTATAGGCACATTCTTCATCACAATAATTAATAAAAAATTCTGCTTCCAATCCAAGAGATTGAAGAAAATTTTTTCGTATCAATATACTCGTCCACACATTTTCTTCATTTACTAGTTTTACAATTTTTTTAATTATATCAGGATCTAAAAGTGGCATATCTCCAGAAGTTACAAAAATTAATTCTTTAAACTTTGACAGAGATTTTCCTAGATCATCAACATATCCATCCCCATTTGTTTCCAATATAGCAAAACCCAGACTAGAAACAAACTCACGAGTTTTTGGAGCATTATTACTTGTAGCACACACTATATTTGAAAATATTTCTGAATTTTTCAAAGCATTTAGAACATGTTCTATCAACGGTTTTTTGTATAGTAAAAGTAGTTTTTCTTCAGAGGATTTCATTCTAGTACCTTTCCCTCCACACATAACTAATCCCATCATATCGATACAAAAATCAATAGTGATGCCAATCTTACCAACTCATTACTTGCACCAAATACATCGCCTGAAATTCCTCCAAAGCTTCTGTTTGCAATGGCGAGCAATAGAAAAGACAATCCAATACATGATATTACTACAAATACACCTGTAATTCCTGCTAAAATTACAGTAGGGATTATTGCTAATAGTCCAGCTACAGCAAGTTTTCGTGGATCTTTCATAGATTGAGTAAATGGAGAACTGAGTCCTTGCCAAGCTGAAAGACCACGATTTGCTTGTATTACCATGGATAGTTTAGCCATGAGTTCACTTAGTAGTATTGCCTCAAATAATGCAAAACCCTTGACCATGGAAATAGCTAGTATCATACCTGCAACATACAGAACAACTGTCATTACTCCTGCAGCGCCAACGGCAGGATCTCTCATTGCTTGGAGTTTTTTTTCTTTTGTTCCCTTTGCCATAATTCCATCTGCAAAATCACAAAGCGCATCAGTATGATGTATTCCAGTAATTATTGCAAGGGCTCCAGTTAAGATCAATCCAGTAATCAATGGTTGGAGAAACAACGATAATCCATAACCAGATGCACCAATGATTAGACCAATCAAAGCTCCAGCAACTGGAAAAAGATACATGTTCTTTGCTACAGTTTCTAAGTCACTATTCTTGGACGGAATAATGGTTAGAAATGATATTACCGACGATATTCCCTTAAACATTAAACCACCAAACCAAGATATGACAACATCAGAATCACAGGAACTGTAAAAAATAAAACAAACAATATTGTGGTTACCTTCATTATAGAAATTGCAGATTTGAAGTGTCTTTCAGTTATTTCAGAATTACCATCTCCTAACACATAGTGTTCCATCTTTTCAAATTTTATTCCAAGTGCACCTGCAAGAGTAGCCATTGGATAACCAGCATTTGGACTTTCAGTCTTTGGACCGTCTCTTTTCATGATATGGATTGAATGTCTCCAATCTTCTTTTAATATAATACAAGAAAATACCATTACAAGACTTGTGAGTCTAGAGGGAAGGAAATTAAGTATTTTGTCACAGTTTGCAGCAAACCAGCCCATGTTCTGAAATATTTCTGTTTTGTATCCTATCATAGAGTCTGCAGTGTTTACAGATCTATAGACAAATGCACCAATCAGACCAAAAATTGAAAAATAGAAAAGTGGACCAGTTATTCCGTCAACAATGTTTTCGCTAATGCTTTCTAGTGTTGCAGAGATTACATGTTGTTTATCTAAATTCTTAGTATCTCGCTTTACTATCATGGAAAGTCTGACTCTAGCACCATTCAAGTCATTTTTTGATAAAGAATCCATAATTTTTGAGGCGTGTTCTTCCATTCCCTTTATTGCAATAGTAGTCTTTAGTAGAATACCAACTAGAATTATGCTTGTGCCCATGATCAGAATTTTGTAAAGTCCATTTGAACCTAGATTTTCTAGATATTTCAATGAATATGAAAACAAGGTAATTAAAATGGATATCATTGTTATCACCAAAACAAGAAGAATTATTCCATTAATTTTGTCAGCTGTTGGATTTTTGGACTTTGCATACGGTACAGATTTACCAATCAATTTCCCTATCCAGACAGTTGGATGATATCTATTTTTTGGATCTCCAAAAAGAAAATCAAGTGCCAGTGCAAACATGACTGCAATGATTGGTATTAGAATCAATTTAACATACCTCGTATCTTTTTCATGTCCAGATTTTTTTTCACAGTTAGGGATAAATGATTAATTTCTTTATCTAGTGTTTTGAGATATTTTTTTGTCCAGGATACATGTTTTGGATTTGCGTGTAAAGAATCCTCATCTGGAATATCAAATTCAATTAGAGGGATTGTACCAATTACAGGTTTCATGGTTTTCTTTTTCAATATAGAATAACCAGGATGTAATATAGTAACATCTCCTCTAAACTTGTTTATAACAAACCCTTTGACAAGTTTTTGATGTCTTCTATCAAGAAGAGATAAGGTGCCTATAATGCTAGCAAAACTTCCGCCTTTATCAATATCAGTTACCAAAATTACTGGCGATTTGCAATACTCTGCCATTCTCATATTAGCAATGTCATATCGTTGCAAGTTTATCTCCGATGGGGATCCTGCTCCTTCTAGTATCACAATATCATTTGTTTTTATCAATTGATCAAGTGCATTCTTTGATTTCTCAAGTCCTGTTGAGAGTACAAACTTTTTGTAATAATCTCTAGCATGCATTTTACCATACAATATACCATTTACAAAAATTTCACTTTTGTAATTTCCAAGGGGTTTTAGTAAAATTGGATTCATTATTGGTATTATTTCGGTTCTTGCAGCCATTGCCTGAATGGCTTGTGCCCTTGAGATCTCAAACCCCTTGCCAACGTAAGAATAAGCAGACATGTTTTGCGACTTGAATGGAGCCACTTTGTATCCCTCATCAGAGAAAATTCTACAAAGGGCTGTGACCAGAGTTGTTTTTCCAGCACCTGAGGCGGTGCCTTGTATCATCAAAGTTTTTGCCTTCATGATTCTCGCAATGCCTCAATTAGATGGAGATTTTCTTTGCGGGTTCTAACCGCAATTCTTATGAAGTTATCATTCAATCCTCGAAATGTACTACAGTCTCTTATGAGAATATTTCTTTTTAGCAATCTATTTTGAATTTGTCTTGATTTTGTTTTTGATTTAATTAAAATAAAATTTGTATCTGAATGATAACAAGTAAAGCCCTTTATCTTTGATATAGAATCTATAAGAAATTTTGATTCTTTTCTAATAATATCTAGTGTTTTTGGCAAATGCGACTTGTCAGATAATGCTTTGATTGATGATTGTTGTGCAACTCCACTAACATTCCATGGAATTTTTATCCTTTGTAGAATTTCAATCATTTTTTTACTGCCAAGTCCATATCCAATTCGTAATCCTGCCAATCCAAATGACTTTGTTAAAGATCGAAGGATGAAAAGATTATCAAACTCTTTCATATGTGGGACAATACTCTCATCACCGCCAGGAACTAACTCAATAAAACATTCATCAAGAAAAACCATTGCAGATTTTTCACATGCTGATTCTATAATCTTTAACATGTTTCTTTTCTTTACAAGTACACCTGTAGGATTATTGGGATTGCATAGAAAAATACAATTGTTTGTAGAAATTGCATCTTGAAACTCTGACAAGTTTTGGTTTAGATTCATTGTTTTGAAAAAATATGGTATAGCTCCATTTAATTTTGCAGCAGATTCATATTCACTAAATGTAGGAATTGGAATCAACACTTTTTGTTTTCGTAAAAATGCAGCACAAAAATTATAGATTATTTCAGTAGCCCCATTTCCTACTATAATCTGGTTTTTTGAAACTCCGATGTATTTTTGAAGACGAATTCGTAGCTCATTTGAGTTAGGATCTGGATAGGTAGAAACATGTGATACATTTTTGAAAACATCTTTAACTTTTGATGGAAACCCAAGAGGATTAACATTTGAGCTAAAATCCAATAGTTTCAAATTATGTTTTGGGCCATTTGCAAACATACCTCCATGAGAAGCCACTTTGTGATTTGCTATGGCTTTTTCTACTCTAATTCGCATATTTTTCAAATACCAATAACGGTATTTAGTTGTGTTTTGCTTGTGCTTCTAAAAGAATATTAATTGTATAATGACTATTTTCTCTATGAAACGTGTAGCCATCATTGGAGTTACTGGTGCAGTAGGGCAAGAGTTTGTCTTAGCTTTGAATAAACATCCATGGTTTGAGGTAAAACAAATAGCTGCATCTGAGCGATCAGCAACAAAAAAGTTTGTAGATGCAATCAGGGATCCAAACAGTGGCATTTTGAAGTGGCATTTACGAGAACCCATTCCAGAATATGTGAAAAATATGGTAATAGATGCTGTAGATGATATCAATCCAGAAAATTTTGATTTAATTTTTAGTTCAGTAGAAAGTGAAGCAGCAAGGGACATAGAAACAAAATTTGCAAAGCATGTTCCAGTCATCAGTACTTCGGCAGCATATAGATACGAAGCAGATGTTCCCATTTTGATTCCTGGAATAAATGACGACCACATTGGATTACTAGATATTCAAAGAAAGAATCGTGGTTGGAAAGGATTTGTGGCACCATTACCAAATTGTACTACAACAGGACTTGCAATAACAATGAGACCACTTTTAGACCAATTTGGCGCTCAAAAAATAATCATGACATCCATGCAAGCAATGTCAGGTGCAGGTAGATCACCTGGTGTTTCTGCGCTAGATATTACTGATAACATAATTCCATTCATACCAAAAGAAGAGGACAAGGTGAGACTAGAGACAGGCAAGATACTTGGAAAGTTCATAGATGGAAAAATTGACCCAGCAAAGATGAAAGTCAGTTGTACATGTACAAGAGTTCCAGTGTTAGATGGTCATACCGAAACTGTTTTTGTCGAGACTGCTAGCCACGTAGATCCTGAAATGGTAAAGAAAGCCATGCAAGATTTCTCAAACAATGTAAGTGTTACCGGATTACCTTCTGCACCAAAAGAATACCTAATGGTTAATGACGATCCCACAAGACCACAACCAAGACTAGATAGAGAAATTAATGAGGGAATGACTACAGTAGTTGGAAGATTAAGAGAGGATACAGTATTTGATAATGGTATCAAGTATGTATTGTTCTCACATAATGAAAAAATGGGTTCTGCAAAAGGCGCAGTCTTGTTGGCAGAAATGCTATACAAGAAAGGCTACATTTAACAAATCACAGAATTATAGAAATTTTATACTAACAACTTTAATAAGATCCATTTATTCACAATAATCTGTATTTTGATGACAAAAGTTGATGATTTAGATATGATAATTTTATCAGAATTATCACAAGATGCAAACATATCAGTCCCACGGATTTCAAAGAAAATTAACGTAAATTCATCTGTAGTATACAGTCGAATTAAGAGACTAATCAAGAGAAAACTCATTGAACGTTTTACAATAGTAGTAAATGATAGAGAATTAGGCTATACAGTAAAGGCACTCACTGGGATAAACATGGACTCTAAGATGAGAGATAATGTGATTGAAGAATTAATGAAGATCCCAGAGGTAAGAGAGATTTCAGAGGTAACTGGAAGATTTGACATCATTGTAACCATGTATGCCAAAAACCTTGATGAGATGCATCGATTGATATCTGAAAGACTTGGAAGAATTCAAGGAGTTCAGCGTTCTGAGAGTTTCATTGAAATGAAAAGGACTACAAAGCCTATGCCTTACAAGCCAGCAAAATAATTGGTCTATTCAACCTATAAATAAGTAATAAGATCCAAATGGAAGTAAGAGTGTGCTAACAACAAAAGCCAGTTCAAGAATTAAGGTATACTATGAGGTTACCAAGCCAAAGATATGGTATCTCCTTGTTTTTACTGCGATAGGAGCAGCCTTCACGGCATCGAATTTGTATCATATTCCAATATCTCCAGTAACATGGTGTCTGGTCATAGGAGGTGTAATAGCTGGTTCTGCCTCTGCAAATACACTGACAAACTATAATGACAGAGACATCGATGCAATAATGGAAAGAACAAAGGACAGACCAATCCCAAGCAGGAGAATTTTTCCAGCTGAGAAGGCATTGTATTTTGGATTAGTCCTTGCGGCAATATCTCTAGTCAGTGCTTTTGCCATAAACATGTGGGCAGGTATTTTCATGGCCTTTGGACTAGCTGACAATATCCTAGTGTATAGTAAATTACTCAAAAGAAGAAGTAGATCAAATATTGTTTTAGGAGGTTTTTCTGGAGGTGCACCTGCAATGATTGGCTATGTTGCAGTTACAACCACAGGCCTATGGGATCTAGGATTAGTAATGGCAGGACTAGTCTTTGTTTGGATTCCAATGCACATATGGAGCCTTACATTACATGTCAAGGAAGATTATAACAAAGTCAATGTTCCAATGTTGACTGCCGTAGAATCTGAAAAGACATCAGTCCGAGTAATTGCTGGAACCACTCTCATGATGGTTCTTTTTAGTGTTATTCCTTTTTTCATGACAGGTACATCTGGAAAACATTTGTTTCATGAAGTATATTTGTATACAGCAATTGTTTCAGGTGCAATAATGATTGCACTAAGCGTATGGTTACTTGTAAAACCATCTGAGAAAGCATCATGGACACTGTTCAAGTTTTCAAGTCCATATCTTGCAATATTATTTATTGCATTAATGATTGATTCTGCACTTTAAAATTTATTTCAAGTATTTTTTTAGCGATATATTTTCTACACCTGGAATTTTAGCAATCTCAAATCCTTCGGCCCTTTTTGAGAATGATTTGGTTGCATCCACTCCCATCTTAGTAGTACGAAGATTTTTTTGATCACTAGAAGGATCAAGACTAGAACCTCGTACATTTTGTACTATCACTAGATCTTTGTCTGCTTGAAATCTGGTGGCCATCGCATATTCTACAGCAACAGGATCAGACGGATCAATATCATCATCAACTATTACCACATTCTTAAGAGAACGATGGGCAGAAAAGGCAGCGTCAATTGCTTTTTTTGGATCAGAGTCTTGTTTTTTAGAAATCTGAACTACGGCATGCAACCATTTACAACCACCCTCAGTCAATACAACATTTCTGGTTTGTGGTAGAGCTTGTTTTAGTTCCTTGTTTATCTTAGCTTCAATAGGCATACCCATTAGTAATTGATGTTCACCAAAGCCAGCGAGTACATCATGAAATATAGGATTATTCCTAAAGTGTATTCTATCAAGCTCAAAAACAGGTTGTGCTCTTTTAAAATCATATGTTCGAAGCATTTCTACCATCCATTCTTTGTGTGTTTTATCCTTGAGAATTCTTCCTTCTATGATTATTTCTGATTCGGATGGAACCAGCATTTGCGAATAAGGTGATTTGGAAAGAGTGAGTTTTTTTCCTAGCAGTTCATTTGCGATCTCCAATTCATCTTTTCCCCAATCAGCTTGATATGCACCTGCAATTGAAACGGCTGGATGAACACCTATAGAAATAGCAACCTTAAGGTCTTCACCATGTTCTTTTGCATAGACAAAAGTTTGATGAAGATGTCTTCCCTCTACCATTCGGATTGAGAAATGTTTCTCATCTATTCTCAATAATCTATTAAATGATGAATTTTGTGTTCCCATTTCCTGATTTTTAGTATATACTATTGATGAGGTGATGAAAGGTCCTGGTTCCTTTTCAAAATGAGTGACTATAGGTAAAGTAAAAAGATCTCGTGATTGATTTTCTAAGAATTTGGCTTTTGCGGTTATTTTTGGTTTTGATGCGTGTTTTATAGCAGAAATTACTTTTT
>DATEZN010000066.1:0-10092 GCA_035255545.1 Nitrosotalea sp.
TGATCAAGAACTTGCTGCAATGCTTGACAAGATGCAACAAAATGCAATACACATACACCCAAAGATAAATCAGAACATCATAGATGTGTGCGGAACGGGCGGAGACAAAATGCACACATTTAACATTTCAACTACTGCATCATTTGTCATTGCAGCATCAGGAGTGGTAGTTGCAAAACATGGAAACAGATCAGTTTCTGGCACAAGTGGGAGTGCAGATATTTTTGAATATTTTGGATACGACCTTAACATGGAACCCCTCCAAGTTCAAGAAATAATTGAAAAGTTTGGAATTGGCTTTATGTTTGCTCCCAAATTTCATCCTGCCATGAAAAATGTTGCAGAAGCAAGAAAACGCATAGGCAAGAGAACTGCATTTAATTTGCTTGGTCCCTTGTGCAATCCAGCCCAAGTAAAACACCAGCTTGTGGGAGTATATTCAAAAGAATACCTCAGTCGGGTCATGTCTCTTTTAGAGTCAAGAGGAGCTACAAACGTGATGGTCGTGACCTCGGAAGACGGTCTTGATGAATTGTCTACAACATCCAAAAATCACATTTATCAACTAAACAAGGGTGAAATCACGAGCTCTGTGTTAAACCCTGCAGAACTTGGTTTGAGCAAGGCACAACTCATCGATTTTCAAATTTCAACAAAAGATGAGGCAATCAACGCCTTTGTTACAGTCCTCAATGGAACTGCCAAAAAAACAATGATGGACATAACTGCACTCAATGCAGCAGCAGGATTGGTTGTAGGCGGATTTTCAGAGAAATTCGATGAGGCATTAGAAATTTCACTCCAATCAATTAAAAATGGCAAGGCATACAATCTCTTCAAAGACTTTGTAAAACATTGTGGAGATGTAACAAAGTTGGAGGCTTTTGAGAAAAAATGAAAGACATGTTAGAAAAACTTGCCAATAATTCACAAAAGGCAATAAAAGATGGAACATATGAAATAGATTACAAAACCCCCAAATCACAACAAAATCTAGTCAGTCAAATCAAAAACAACAAACATGCTTCATTGATTACCGAGGTAAAATTTTCATCACCATCACTTGGCAACATAAGAGATGTATCAGATCCTGTCGTTATTGCAAACCAGATGGTAGAAGGCGGTGCAATGGGATTATCAGTTCTGACACAACCATACTTGTTTAATGGCTCACCAGATTATTTTACAAATATTAGAAAAAAGATCAAGATTCCATTATTGATGAAAGATATCGTGGTAGATAAAATACAAATCGATGCTGCTGAAAAACTAGGTGCAGACGTAGTTCTTTTGATTCAAGCAATATTTGACAAGAAATTTGCAAAAGACATTGATGAATTTGTATCATATGCACACAAAAAAAATCTGCTAGTATTGCTCGAGTCTCATACAAAAAAAGAATTTGCAGATTCTACAAAAACAAATGCAGACATACTTGGAATAAACAACCGTAACCTAGACACTCTTGAGATCGACCTTGATACCACTAAATCCATATTAAAAGACAGAGATGAAAAACGAATCATAATATCAGAAAGTGGGGTCGAGTCTACAAAAGATATCAAGTTTCTCGATAAATGTGGTGCAGATGCTTTCTTGGTAGGTAGCAGCATAATGAAGAGTAAAGATATCAAGGGACTAGTGTCAGAGTTGGTGTCAGCAATATGAAACTCAAATATCCCAAGAATGGCAAATTTGGAGAGTTTGGTGGAAGATACATTCCTGAAACTCTAGTTCCCGCAGTAGAGGAGTTAGAGCAGGCATACCTAAAATACAAAGATGATTTAGAATTTAAGAAAGAATTACAATATTACCTAACCCAATATGCTGGAAGACCGACACCGCTATACTTGGCCAAAAATTTAACACAATTTGCAGGCGGTGCAAAGATCTACCTCAAAAGAGAGGATTTACTGCACGGAGGAGCTCACAAGATCAACAACACCCTAGGTCAAGGTCTTCTTGCAAAGAGAATGAAAAAGAAGAGAATTATTGCAGAAACAGGTGCAGGACAACACGGAGTTGCAACTGCCATGGCATGCTCTGTACTTGGAATGAGTGGTGAAGTATACATGGGCTACAAGGACACCCAGAGACAAAAGCTAAATGTGTTTAGGATGAACTTGCTTGGCTCCAAAGTGCATCCAGTCAAAGAAGGAACCCAGACCTTGAAGGATGCAATCAATGAAGCTATACGAGATTGGATTACAAATGTAAAATCAACATATTATCTTCTAGGATCTGCAGTAGGCCCACATCCATATCCAGTAATGGTAAGAGATTTCCAATCAGTCATTGGAGACGAAATCCTTGTCCAGATGAAAAAACTTGAAAAGAAATCTCCCGACTCTGTAGTAGCATGTGTTGGAGGAGGATCTAATGCAATTGGAACATTTCATCCATTAATTGATGAAGACACCAAAATGTTTGGTGTCGAAGCAGGTGGCGAGGGAATCAAAAGTGGTCATCACTCTGCAACTCTAGTTGGAGGATCAAAAGGAGTTCTCCATGGCATGCTAACATATCTTTTACAAGATGATGAGGGACAAATTAGTGAGACACATAGTGTATCTGCAGGATTAGACTATCCAGGAGTTGGTCCAGAGCATTCGTATCTAAAAGATGCAAAGAGAGTCAAGTATGATGCAGTAAACGACAAGGAAGCAGTAGAAGCATTTCTCTTGCTCTCAAAACATGAAGGAATCATACCAGCGTTAGAATCGGCTCATGCAATTGCATATGCAATAAAAATTGCAAGAAACATGCCAAAGAGCGAGAGTATTGTTGTAACATTATCAGGCAGAGGAGACAAGGATGTTGAAGAAGTCGGGAGATATTTGAGTAAAAATGTCAAGAATAAAAATTAAGTTCCAAGACCTCAGGTCAAAGAACCAAAAAGCCCTGATAGCATACGTCATGGCAGGATTTCCAAGTGAGAAAGATACTCTTTCAGCAGTAAGAGGACTGGTAAAAGGTGGTGCCGATATCATAGAACTCGGAATGCCATTTTCAGATCCCTTGGCAGATGGACCCGTAATTCAACACGCCGGATTTCAGGCATTGCAAAAAGGCATGAATCTTGACAAATTTCTTTTGTTAGTAAAGAAGATTCGAAAGGAAACAGACATTCCGCTAATTTTGATGACATATACAAACATCTTGTATAGACACGGATATGCCAAATTCATATCTACAGTAAAAAATGCTGGAATTGACGGACTGATACTACCTGACATGTCAATCAATGAATCAAAAGAATTTCTAGAAGCAGCCAAGAAAAATAAGATGGATGTAATATTTTTAATCTCTCCAAACACCGCTCCAGATAGAATTAAAAAAATTGCAGATTCATCATCAGGTTTTCTATATCTAGTATCAATATTTGGAACCACGGGAGGACAACAACAGTTCCAAAACTATACAACATATGCAATTAAAAATACCAAAAAGATACTGGGTGGAAAAATTCCACTGGGAGTTGGATTTGGTGTCAGCAACCCAGATCAGGCAAGATTCATAATAAAATCAGGAGCAGATGCAATAATTGTAGGAAGTGCATTTTTGAGACTGATGGAAAGTACATCTTCAGAAAAGATCGAAAGTAAGATTGGCCAGTTTACATCCAGTCTAAAAAAAGCCACAATCACAGAATAAGAAATAAAAGGATCTCAAATCCATCATGGATATGCAGGCAGAATCTACAAAATACATTTTTGTGACAGGTGGAGTTATGTCTGGTCTTGGAAAAGGCGTTGTTTCATCATCAATTGCAAAGTTACTTCAGCTTTCTAATCAAAAAGTTTCTTGTGTAAAATTTGATCCATATCTGAACTATGATGCAGGTACAATGAACCCCATCGCACATGGTGAGGTCTACGTTACAGAAGATGGGGGAGAATGCGATATGGATATTGGAAACTATGAGAGGTTTCTCAACCAAAATATGTTAAAGACTCATAACATTACTACTGCTCAAATTTACTCTAGCGTAATAGATGCAGAAAGACGAGGAGAATATCTTGGAGCTTGTGTTCAGATAATTCCCCACGTTACAGATGCAATAAAGGAGAGAATGAGACAGATAGTAAAAAGTGAGAATCTTGACATGCTTGTAATAGAGTGTGGAGGAACAGTTGGAGATATCGAGAGCCTCCCATTTCTTGAGGCTCTCAGACAGATGAGACTTGAAGAAGGACCAGAGAACGTAATTTTTGTTCATGTCACACTTGCTCCCTCTCTTGAAGTAGTAGGAGAACAAAAAACAAAACCAACTCAGCACAGTGTACAGGAACTACGAAGAATTGGTATCCAGCCAGACTTGCTAGCAGTCAGATGTACCAGACCACTTGAAATGGCTGCAAGAAAAAAGATTTCATTATTTTCAAACGTTACAGAACGAGACGTATTTTCATGTCATGATGCAGAGTCTATTCTTTTGGTTCCTCAGATGTTGTACGACCAAGGCATAATTGATGTCATATTCAAAAAGTTTGGCAAAGTTGGTCTTGTAAATACTTCAGCAAACTGGGACAGATGGAACACAATCATAAATTCATTTCAAAACGCAAAAGAATCAGTACGAATTGCAATGATTGGAAAATATGTAAAACTTGCAGATAGTTATGTAAGTGTAAACCATGCACTAAAACACGCTGGTGCCAAAATTGGAAAAGATGTGATAATTGATTGGATTGATTCTGAAGAATTAAACGGAGATTTGAATAGACTTGCAGCATACAATGGAATAATTGTACCAGGAGGATTCGGAGATAGAGGTGCAGAAGGCATAGTCAGTACTGCAAACTATGCAAGAGAGAAAAATATCCCATACCTTGGAATCTGTTTTGGTTTTCAGCTCGCTGCCGTAGCATTTGGAAGACATGTTTGTGGATTGACAAATGCCAACTCTACAGAGATTGCCCCAAATACAGACAATCCAGTGATTGACCTCCTACCAGAACAAAAATCAGTTGAGAACTTGGGGGGCTCTCTACGTCTAGGGTCACATGAGATTACAGTAGAAGAAAACACCACAGCATTCAAACTCTACAAATCTACAAAGATTCACAAAAGACACAGACACCGATTTGAGTTCAATCAGAAATATTTGGAGATGTTCTCTGCAAAAGGCATGAAGTTTTCAGGATACAGTGATAACAAAAAACGTATGGAAGTATTAGAGATTCCAAATCATAAATTCTATCTCGGAGTCCAATACCATCCAGAGTTTAGCAGCAGGCCAGGATATCCTGAAGAGTCCTTTGAGGCATTCATAAGGGCATCAGCAAACGCCTAGAATCTATTTTGGAATTTCATATATTCTCTGTCTAGTATCACGAAGTGAGACTCTTCTTTTGACATATCCTTTTTCGAGTAAATGACTTAGTGCTAGTCTGACAGTTCTATCTGGAAGCAATGTCTTTTCTGCTAGTTCTTTTTGAGTAAGAGAGCCTTCATACTCTAGAGTTTTGAGCAACAACTTGGAGCTTGGCGGCATGTTCAAGAGCTCGTCTGCAAGTTTTACTTTTTTAGCCAAAGCAGAAACTGTTGCTGAGTCTTTTTTCATACGAATTACACTTGCAGGCAATGGGAATTTTGTACAGACCACGGTCTTGTCAACTTTGAACCTATCCTTTCCATCAATCACAACTTCACATCGAAGACTGGAAGAGATATCATCAATCTCAATGAAAGCATCCTCTGGAACTATGAGCGGACGTCTTGTAATATCAAGTGAGTTTACTGATACAATACAAAAAACCTTTGAGTTTTGATATATCGCAGGACCACCTGCAGACATGGAATATGCAGAAGATCCAATTGGGGTGGATATGATAAGGCCATCACTGCTATCATGCCACAACTCTTCTCCATTTACGCGCATGACATGTTCTACCAATGTAGCACTCTTTGAGGAAAATATTGCAACATCATTTAGTGCAGGATAAATTTGCTTTCCATCTATTTTTACACCAACTCGCGGTAAAGCCTCAATTGAAAAATCACCTTTTTTCAATCTGTTAAGATATGTTGGAAATTGTTTTAGATCAGTCTGGGCTAAAAATCCACTAGATTCGTATTCATTTATTCCAAGAACTGGAATTGTAGAATCTACAACATGATGAAAATATTTTCTAACTCCACGGTCTCCGCCAGTTACTATTACATAGTCAATATCTTTACCAAGAGGTTTTTTCCCTACATTTACAGACTCTATACCATGACTTTCGAGTGAGAGTTTTATGGATTTTACAGTCTGTTCTTGGTCTTGACTATAGATTGCAACTTTCACAGATTTGATTCGCCTCTCACACAATAAAAGCTTAGACACTTGAGAACTGCATTAAATTGTAAAGATATGCCGCGTTTCTCTCAGTATCACCACCAGCAGGAACCTTGTCAAGACCAGTAGTACGAGCCTCAAGTGCTGCTTGTGCTGCACCTACTGCAAAACAGATTGCCCAGATAGGATCATTTTCTTTCAAATAAGAGCAAGTAAAGGCTGCACAGAAGATATCTCCAACACCAGTTGTATCACCAATTGTCATATTTGGAATCTTCAAGTGGTACATTCTGTCTTTTACAAGCATTGTGATGTTTTGTTTGTTGGTGTAAAGTACATGTTTGACGCCTTTTTTTTGCAATGCAAGCATCGCTTCTTTTTCTTTTAGACCAGTAAGATAAAACGCCTCATCAGGATCTGCCTTGATTGCAGTTATGTGAGATAGGTCAAGTAGAGTTTTTTCAAAAAAGATTTTGTTATCACTTGCTACTCGACGCAGATATCCTTGAGGATCAAGTAACGTAAAGTCAAAGTTTTCTTTAATGTTATCCAATGTATCTTCAGACACTTCATCAAATACTGGGCTTACAATTGCACCATCTGCGTCAGACTTTATTGATTCAATTGGGTCGCATTTTGCTTTAAGATAAAGATCACGTTCTGTTCCAAATACATTTAGCAAGAATCTAGTGGTTGGTGTTTCAGATATGGAATTTTGTGAAAGAGGAATTCCTTTTTTTTCAAGTTCAGATTTGAATGTAAAATCAACACCTACTTTGGTATGAAGATCAATTTCAAATTTCATATTTTTTGCAGTCAGTCCACAATAACACGCAGGACCGCCAGGAGTTTCAACCACTGTACCATTTTGAGATATCTCATCTATCGTACAATGTGAAAATATTGCAACCTTCATTTGATTTGATGTCGATACCTTTCCATTTAGTCCTTTTTCTGACTCGCTAGGCAGGATTGA
Source organism: Nitrosotalea sp. (assembly GCA_035255545.1). Lineage (GTDB taxonomy): Archaea > Thermoproteota > Nitrososphaeria > Nitrososphaerales > Nitrosopumilaceae > Nitrosotalea. Next base: position 7,260 of record DATEZN010000066.1, read on the forward strand.
CAGGTGGGATTACCCTTTACTAGAATAACCTCAACATTGGAACTAAGACAAACATTACAAAGGCCACGATGCATGTTTTACTCTAAAATTATACGAGATTTAAATTGTAACAAATCAAACCAGAATATCACATAAACGAGATCCATTCAAATTTTTAAAATACATTGTAGAAGACAAAAATTTATCCAGTCAGAGCAAAAATTCGACAAAACCAGACCGTCAAATATCGTTATAAAGAGGCTCTATACAGGTAAAACATGCCACTAAAACGTGCTAGTCGTGGACGACAAAAAGGAGGAAAGGGATCAACTGGTCGTATCCAGTGTACAAACTGTGGTGCTACAGTTCCACGAGACAAGGCAAAGAAAGTAACATCAAGATTAAATCTTGTAGAGCATACTTTGGCAAAAGAATTACGAGCTCAAGGTGCATACATTGCAGCACCAACAGTACTCAAATGGTACTGTATTTCATGTGCAATACACTTTGGAATTCTAAAAATCAGATCAGCTGATTCAAGACGTCAAACCGGCAGACTACGATAATCTAGTCTTTTATTCCGCGAGCTGTTGTTATTATTCTCTGAATAAATGTAATTCCCGCAATTATTGCAACAATCACCACGGCATAATTTAGAAAACCAATCATTCCGACTATTGCAATTACAAGTAATCTTTCTGCACGCTCACCTATTCCTATACCTTGGAGTTGAACTCCAAGAGATTCAGCTCTTGCCCTAGTATAACTAACAAGCAAAGAGAGACCTATTGCCAACAGTACAAGATAACCTTGTTGATATCCGCCGATTAAAATTCCAATAAATATTGCAACTTCAGCAACCTTATCAAAGACAGAATCAAGGAATGCACCCTTTTTGGATGTCTTTCCAGTAATACGTGCGACTTGACCATCAACAATATCAAAGAACCCCGAAGCAAGCAGCAGAATTCCGCCCAAAATAAAAGAATAATCAAGATGAATAGCATAAACTATCGCAGATGCAAATGCAAAAAATAGTCCTACCGCAGTCCAGAAATTTGCAGATAGACCTGTTGAGGCAAAAACTTTACCAATGTTTTGTAGAGCAGGTTTTAGACCATCTCTAAAATTGTTAAGCATACGATATCAGCCACATATCTAACAATAATTTATACCATGTATCTAAGAGCATGCATGACAAGATTCCGCATATTTTTAACAAAATATCAAAAAATCTGATATAATAGTGCGTTTTAGAACTCTCATGGGCCTCATATCAAAAGGTGCAAAATGCAGTGTCACTGGCTGTGACAATGATGGTGTTCGTTCTCTTACTGCCTCAAAGGTAGATGGGACTGGAGTGGGCATACCACACGGTTTGAAAAAGGCAATCCTTTGTAAAGAACACTACAAAGAGTGGAAAAAAGCAACAAAGGACGACAGAGACACAGAAAAAGCAAGATTCAGTAGATTCTAGATAGACAACTATCTTTTGATTTTATTTTCAATATCCTTTTCGGTTGAATATAATTAATTTACGTAAAAAAACTATCCTAACTCTTGCGTTTTTTGTCAAAGTATGCCTTTGAGAGACCTTCATAGTACGCTGGTAATTTTTTATACAATCTCTTTGGTTTTCTTGGTTTTTCATTGCTTAGTGCATAGAGACAAAGTATTGGAAATGCTATAGTTGCATCAGTGTATACCATTATCACATCTTCGTGTGCATCTTTTACCTTGCCCCAACTTTTCCCCTCTTGTAATGTTGCACCAGAGAGACCACCAGTATCAGGTCGTGCATCAGTGATTTGAATAATATAATTTTGACCACCATGTCCCAAACCAAGTATCTGATCTAACAGAGGGCCGGTTTGTTGTGCAGTGTTCTTTGGCACACCCCCGCCCAACTCTAGAATTCCAGACTTTTTGGAATTATATAATATTGCAGCTTGTTCTATTATTTCTCGTACAAAATCAAGATTATACATTTTATTTTCAAGTCTTAACGGAGCCAAGTCTAGTGCAAGTGAAGAGTCTTTTAGCGTAGACACATAGACAGGAACATCATAATCATATGCAGTTACAACAAAGCTACGTTCCGGGTTTTTGGAATGTTGTTTAGAGTACTTGCCCATTTCATTACAGAATTCGGCCGTAGTGAACGGTTTATCAATCAAATTTTTTGTAAACATTTTCTGGACAATCTGGTCTTCTGCCTTGAGTGTTTCTTCGCCTTTGATGTAGACATCACGAATTCTGACAATGTCTTTCTTGTACAGTATCATATCATCTACCTCAAAGTGTCCTTGTTTTACAGGTAAATTCCATGCAAAATGATCCTCGTGGTACACATTTGCGCCAGTTGAGACTATCCAGTCAACAAAACCACGCTCTATCAACGACTTGAACAAACCTCCAAAACCAACTGGAGTCATTGCACCAGCAATTGTTAGACATATCGTGGCATCATCTTCAATCATTTTACAGTATAGTTTTGCAGCATCTCCAAGTTGTCTTGCGTTATAACCTGTGCTTGCAAAAATTTCCACTAGATCATCAATACCCATATTCGGTTTTATCTTCAAATGCGGAATGTCTTTTCCCTTGAAATTATGATGATCCACGAACGACTAACTCAATTTTGGGTTATAAATACTTGCAAGGATTTACTTGTAGAAACTTGGAAATGTCGGGACAAAAATAAAAAGTAGAAACCCTATTGTGGAATTTCTACTTCACGTGCATCATGTCTTGAAATTTCTTTATGCATAACAACATGTGACTTTTCTTTGAAGGTCAGGTTACATCTATAACAATGCCATGCTGTCATGCTCATGCCATCTATTACGTATTT
>DATEZN010000067.1:0-3315 GCA_035255545.1 Nitrosotalea sp.
GAGCTGGAAATAGTGAAATGGAAATATCATTTTACATACCAAGCAACGCAAGTGTTGGCACTGGCAACATCTATGTAGATACCTACACTGATTGGCCAAGCAATGGAGGAGTACCTCTCACCGGAGAAACTTCATCTGCTGTAAGTGTCGGATAAGATGAGCCCATCTTTACAAGATACTGTGTGGCACTAGTTTCATACAGTCATACAACCATTCCAAAATTATCAAGACTCTAGGTTTTACACAATTAATGGATCTTGTGACCCGTTTTACTATGGTGCTCTTTTGCCTGTCTACCATTTGGAAGAATTGCTTCACATTGTTTGCAAATTATCTCGCCAGTTAGAAAATATTTTGGGTTCCCCATATCAAATGGAAAATATTCGTAAGCAGTGTCTTTTTCACTAAACAATTTGTGCTGTATACCATCCATTGTGTCTAAAAAATTACCCCACCGTTTTGCATTTACCATTTCATGCATTTTGGAAATGATGATTTTTCCTTCAAACATTTCAAAATCATTGATGTGTTTTTCAATCCACAAGGGAGTGGTATAATATACAATATCATTATCTTTTGGCAAATATTGTGAGACTCCAACAATAAACACTTGGCATGCAGGTCTGTCTAGAGAACCAGTTGGAAAGACATTTTCCATTCCAGAAAAAAGATCATACTGCCAATATGGCAACCAAAAGGTTCCATTATCATCAAGTTTTTTTAATTCATACAAATAAACTCCATATTTTCCATATGCACCAACACGGTCCATGTTAGAGCCCTTTGCTCTGTGTATTCCATGTAATTTTTCAGTTGAATCTATGAGAGCCTGTGTTTCCTTGTAAAAAGAACTAGAATCTACTTCTTTTTTCAATATGTGGTTTAGAATAAACACTGACTAGATAATAAAGTTCGATATGATGCAACAAAACAAAAAGATATGGTGTAGAACTAGTCATTTACAAACTTGGAATTGTTCCAGATAGTTCTTGCCACGTTTTTCTGGATCCATCAGAACAAAATGAGATATCTTTTTGCCAGTACGATTGTCAAGGTATGTTTGGATTAGAATTATCTCTTCTTTTTTGTTTGGAAACCTGAACCACAAGTCATTTGGTCTCTCCATTGCCTTGAACAATTTTGATGTTGGTGGACCGCCTGTTGGATTTTCAATAATTCCAAATAGTTCTGTAATGAAATTGCCTTCTTTTTTCACACATTCTATTTTGGTTAATTTCACCATCAGAACATTCTATTATTTTGAATTAAATTTCATTTAGCTTGTCCACACTGTACAACTTTACACTATTATCCCCATGTACCAAACATGAGTTTATCTGAAATGATAACGGACAGTAAAACAGAACTTGTGCACAGGACAAATGTCTTGATAATAGATGATGACAAGGACGTACGAGATGCTTTTGTGGGTTTACTTCAGATTCACAACATCAATGTGATTGGAACCGGCTCTAATGGAAAAGAAGCGTATGAGATGTATCAAAAACTAAGACCAGATTTTGTGCTAATTGATGCTGCAATGCCTTTCTATGATGGACTCTATGGAATTGAAAGGATACGACAATTTGATCCTAATGCAAAGGTTATACTTGTCACTGGATCTCCTCTGAAAAATTATGACATTAGTTATTCACATCCAACTAGAATAGTTGAAAAACCAATTGACATTGATGAAATTCTAAGTGTAATATCTAAAATGAATCAGCATACCATACCATAGATTTACAATCAAAACAAATTACCATATTGAAAATAATTCAAATTCCCAAATCTTGTCAGATAAGTCCTAGTGAGTTTTCCTATTTTTTGATTAAAACATCTTTAAAATCTGTTAATGGATTTACAAATAGAATGATATCCATACAATTTGTGATTTTAAAGTTGTAATATCATACACAGTAGTGACTTGTAAAAATAAATAAAAAAAAGAATTAGTGTTTATGATTCACTATATGTTGTAGTTGTTGCATTGTATCAGATGCAGCCTTGATGTCATTCCAAACAGTGTCCGATTGGTTTCCTTGATATTGACTTGATCCAACTTGAGTCAATGCAGTCTGTGCATTGGCAAGGTCTGTTTGTGCTTGGCTTACTAGTCCTTGAAATGTGGATGTGGTGTTTTTACCAGCAAGAACATTTAGTCTGGACTGGTCTATCTGAATTGCAGTGTTTGCTGCAAAGTGTTGGTTGCTTGGAGTTTTACATCCATTGTATAGACAAAAGCTTTGCAATGCTGCTTTGAGCTGTGTACTGTTTTGAGCATTAGTTACTGCTTGTTCAAATGCCTGAACTCCTGCGTTTGCAGTGTTTATGGTCTGATTTAGTCCGGCGGTATTCATACCACGAGATGCGAGTTTACCTGCTCGGTTCTGAGCATTTGCAATATATGTATTGAACATATTTGCTTTGAACTGAGCCACTTGCTGTTTTACTCCAAAGAGACAGCTTTGGTAGGTTGATTGAAGTTGCTTATTATCGGATCTTAGTGTAGTGTTGACAGTCTTGCTATGTGCAGTCTTGACATCAGTTTTGACATCAAGATCAGCTGTCTTTGTATCGCCATTGTAGGTATTCATATCAGTCTTGAACTGGGCAGTATTGTTGGCACTTGCATCAGATTGCAAGGAACTAAAATCAGTTCCTAGTTTTGGAATGTCGGTAGTTGTTAGAGTTGATGTAGTTGTTGCATTGTTTATTACACTTGCAACATCGCCTAGATAGCCAGTGACATAGGTATTGCGGCATGTCATTGTATCTAGTTGTAGCTGCAGAGCTTGTGAAGCATAATTGCTACGTGTTCCGTTATCTGCATAAGCTGCTATGGGCATAACCAAAAGCAGTGATGCAATAAACGCACCATATCTTAGGTGTGACTTCATTGTGTGCTCTTGTCTTTTCTACATATAATAGATTACGGAGCTTTGTTACTACACAAAGTTAACTAAGACACTAGTTAAATCTCAATTTTGTTCTTGCAGATATCAAAATAATTGAGATAATTGAAACTGCAAGCACTATGGGTACTATGCTTCCAAATTCCGGTGTTGTTGCGCTCGATGTTGGGTTTGCTCCAGATGTAGAATTTGTAGAATTGTGAGTCAATCCCACAGTTGCCATAGGATTATCTGAAGATATTCCAAGACCAGAATAATCATCAGCAGAATTAGCACTTTGTGCGTAGGCTGTTTTCATAAAAGAAAAAGAGTCCATTACGTCGGCGTTTTTGTTATCACTTGACGAGATTGTCAGATTAGAAATTGTCACAACTAGAAGAGACATTAGAATTGTATGTGA
>DATEZN010000068.1:0-11145 GCA_035255545.1 Nitrosotalea sp.
TGCAAAGGTTATTGAAAGTGAGACGGCAAAGATTATGGTAGATACAATCAAAGGTATTCCAAATCTGTCAGTCAAATTATCTGTGATGAGAGTTCCTACTATGCTGATTAGAACAACTGCAAGCCAGTATACTCCAGGTACATATTTTTTGGATTTGAACTGGAAGACCAATGTCACGGCAAGCATTGTTCCCATGATTAGCGTTACTCCATCAAGTCCAAGATTCAGATTTGTGTTTAAAAAATCTGCACCTGTTTCACCAACAGTGGTACAAAGAATCTTGATTACCCAAAAAAACAACGTAATTTCTGGCACCTTGTTTAACATTACTTGAGTCTTTGACTGATGAGGATCTTTATCTTTCATTTTTTACACATACTGGGCATATGCATGGTTTAAAAAAGTGGTGTAGATTTCATCTATTTTTGAAAAATTTATAAAATAAACTGGAAATATTATTATACCACTACAAAATGATGAGCCTTACACAAATGAGCTTTCTTGACTTGTACATGAATCGAAATCCCCTGATAACAAGCCCAAGTGAGGAGGGAGACGTATCTGCAATAGTGTATGGAATTCCTTTTGACTCTACCCATTCATTTAGACCAGGAACCAGATTTGGTCCAGATGCAGTACGACAAGCCTTTAACAATATAGAAATTTTTTCAACAAGATTTAACGTAGATTTGGAAAGTGTCAATATTGAAGACCTTGGAAATACATACCATACAGTAGTTGCAACCGAAGTACTTGACATGATTGGAAAAATAACCACTGAGCTTGCAGCAAGAAACAAACAGATGATCATTCTCGGAGGAGAACACTTGATAACATATGGCACATACATGTCATTTCCAAAAGAAACTGGTTATATCGTATTTGATGCACATTATGATCTAAGAGATGAATATGCAGACATCAAACTAAGTCATGCAGCATATCTTCGAAGAATAATAGAAAAACGCGGAGCTGAAAACATTGTCCATGTTGGAGCAAGATCATTTGTGAAAGAAGAGCTTGCGTTCAAGACTGAGCACAAGGTAAATGTTGTAACAGACAAAGACATCAGAGATGGTAGAGGACCAAAGATGGTTAAAGATTTCATGTCTACTTTTGATAAAATCTATGTCAGCATTGATTTGGACGTACTAGACCCAGCATTTGCACCAGGAGTTGGCAATCCTGAAGCCATGGGAATCACCTCACGCGAATTATTTGACATGATATACGCATTAGAAGGTAATACAATAAGCTGCATGGATATTGTGGAATTATGTCCACCATATGACAATGGTGCAACTGCATCAGTTGCCGCAAAACTAATGTCCGAAGTCATTGCAATGAATTTATCCCGCAAGTGACTTAAGGCAGAAATAAGATTAGTAAACCAGTGGACGAAAACATCTCAGATCTTGTCAAAAAAGGTAGCCAGTTGAGCGCAGAAGGAGATTTTGAGAAGGCATTAAGTTATTTTGATCAGGCAATAATACTGCAACCAAACAATCCTGACTTGCTCAACAAAAAAGGGGTTGCCTTACGAGGCCTAGGAAGATATGATGAAGCCATAGAATGTTTCAATAAATCACTGCAACTTGACCCACGAGATTTAGACGCGTCCTGATGCTATACCATTATTTGCGGTCTTTTTGCCACACTTCGACCCATGTTTATTCGCATGAAAGGTTTTCCCTTGGTTTCTTCTTTTATGCTTGCGATAAAGTCTTCAACTGAAAGATTGTGCGGATCTTTCGATTTTCTATCTCTGATAGACAGAGTAGTAGAGTTGACTTCTTTGTCACCAATGACTATGATGTATCGTATCCATTCAGTCTCTCCCTCTCTGATGCTCTTACCTACACTTTCATTTCTATCATCGATGTCTACACGTATGTCATTTTCAGTGAGTTTGTCAGCAAGTTTTTCACAATAATCCAAAAATTCTGGTTTTACAGGGATTAATCGTACTTGGGTAGGAGCAAGCCACAATGGGAACATGGGTTTTCTTCCCTCTCGTTGATCCGTTGCGGCTTTTTCTAATAATGTGTATATCACCCTCTCAATTGCGCCACTAGGAGAATTGTGCAAAATTATCGGATACTGTGGTTTGTTTTCACCATCCATGAAATCAATATTGTATCTTTTTCCATTTTCTACATCAATTTGGTCAGTAGATAGCGCAGATGCTTTTCCAAGATTATCAACATAATTGAATTCCCATTTTAGTACGAAATAGAAAAATCTCTCTTTCCACATCTCAACAAGTACTGGTTTTCCAAGCTTTGCTACTGTTTCTTCAATCAGAGATTTGTGTTCATTGTAAAACTCTTCGGTGAATCTAATTGCCATTTCATAATCTTCACTTTCAATACCTAGTCCCTTGATTACATCACGTGACAACTCAAATCTTTTTCTAAACTCTTCTTTTGCTTGATCCATGTCCACACACATTGCATGACAATCAGGCATTGTAAAAGCACGTAACCTTCGAAGACCGACAAGTTCTCCAGACTGTTCCCTTCTAAAACTATATCTTGTAAGCTCATACAACTTTAACGGCATATTCTTGTACGATAATTGAAAGTCTTTTGCCATCAAGAATTGTCCAAAACATGCTGCAAATCTTAGGAAGAGATGTTTTCCTTCAGAATCAATGCTGTATTGTCGTGCTGGAAATCTATGAAAATAACTTTCCATGCTTGGATGATGTGAATCATACATGATTGGAGTTTCAACTTCAAATCCTCCATACTCCATTACCTTGTCTGTCACATATCTTTCAATTAGTGATTTCATTAGCCTGCCATTTGGATAAAACCTCATGTTACCGGCATCAGATGCTGGCTCGTAATCTGCAATAGCTAATTTCTTCATCAATTTTACATGAGGCGGAGGTTCATCAACTGCCCTTTTTTTAGCAGCCTCATACTTTGCCAACACTTCAAGGTTTTTGTATTTTGCAAAATTGAATTTATCAATATCGTGTAGCTTACCATCAGGAGTAAGTATGTGCCAAAATGACTGGATTTTGGATTCGGCTTTGAGTGCATGTGATGAATGATCATTTTCCTTTTCTTCACCAGATGTTATAGATTTAGAATTTTCAGCCAGTGGATGTCCTTTAACTTGGAGTTGGTATGATTTGGTCCAGCCAAATGGAGCTCGATGTACCTCGAGGCCTTGAGCATTTTTTTCCATGTCTTGTAGCAAAAGCAATGCAGTAGTAGGAGATGCAAGTTTTGAGCTCAAGTGTGCATATGGATATAATAATAATTTAGAACATCCTATTTTTTTCATAGATTCAGAGATTTCAGTGATTGCTTTTTTTGCAACATCAACATTATCTGATTCTTCTACAGCCACAAATGCGACTACAATCTCTTCGAGGCGTTTTGATTCCGGAATGATTTCTTCAGCAGATTTTATTTCTTTTTTTACCGGAGTATACTCGACATAATCACAATGTAACTGTAATATTCGCATGTTTTATTTTTGTCTGGGTTGTTGAATTAAACTTTATGCCAAAATTAACATGTAAAGATAAAATATATTTAAAAAAACTTGATGATGTTAAAATATCATATTAGAAAATTAATGACGTTTCATTTTCTCAAGCTTGGTAGTTATTCGAACTATTTTTTCAATTATCTCATCATTACTGCCCTTTCCAGCCAAAAACTTGACTAGCCAATCTATTTCCTCGTTGTTAAGTAGATTTTCCATTGATTATACCACTTGATCTGTGGGTATCCATAAGTATTTTCATGGATTCTAGACGGATTTTATTATAACATCATCACGATTGTAAAGTATCTTTTCATGCGTTATGGTAACAGTACAATTTTGTTTAAACTTCATTTCTTTTTTGTTTCCTACAGAATCTTTGAAGGTTATACTAGGTTCATTGAACAAATCAATCTTGTATTGAGTTCCCAGTTTGAGTTTCTTTAGTTCCTGGCAACCCTGCATGTTGATGAGTAAAGAGCATGCGACTGAGTTTGATTCAGAAGTAGACATTGCTGATTTTGTAATTTGCAATTATAAAAATGGTTGCGTTATATCCGATATGCGTTAATTTGCATTTCGCATGATGATATCATGGAATAAAAATTAGTCTTTGAGCACATGATTTTGAGATGTTGAAAAATGATATCATAATTTTGTTATTTTTTTGTCTAATACATTAATCTAGAAACTAGAGAAACTGCAGATTACAAGTAAAACAATATTGTTTAGGAGCTAAGATAACGACCATAACCTATGATACCATTTTTGTTTACATCCCATATTGCAGGAAGTATCCATAGATTCCCACTAGCATCAGCTTCAAGATCTAATGTTGCAAGTACATTTGATGGTGGAGATTGAAGCGATGCCGGTCCTGCAACTGCCTTTCCGCTAATTGGATTATACATACTTCCATGACAGGGGCATTGTCCAAGATCATTACCACCAGCTTGAGTTGAAGACTTGTATTGCCATAAACACCACAAATGTAAACAGACCATACTGTAAACGCGAAATGCAGAAACATCATTTACGTTTCCACCAAGATCAGCAGGTAGTCGTATTAATTGCCATTTTTTAAACGGCTCGGCATCCAAAGTAGCATCTCCAGTTGAAGGATAGGTTATTGTTTGAGAAGAATTTATTGGAAATACATTTACATTTGCAAAAGTTCCGTCAGGCAAAACAACTTGGGCTTTGTTCAGAGCAGTATTATCAGGATCAGGCATAAATTTTCCCCATTGAACAAAGGGAAGAAATGTAAGTGTCAAACTACCGGCGGCAAGAAGTTTTAAGAAATCTCGTCTTGACATGCCCTCTGTAGGAATTGAAATGTCTTCGTCTTGTATAGTCATTTTAACACACTGGAATTAAACTTGAATAGTCGTTTTTGTAATAGAGTTTCAAAATTGATTCGTCGTCATCTTTTCTTAACAAGTATAACAGTTTACCATCTCTACTTTTTTTAATCTCAATTATTGTGTATATTGTCCTTGAATTCCTACCATCTTCCATTATTCGTACTTGTTCTTGACGTTTGAATTTGGTCATTGTTCTAAAATGATTTACATGAAATAAAACACTTGATTAACAATATCAGTGAACGATGTTACTTGATCCGATCTATTTGTCAGTTAAACAAAGTCTACGACACGTTATATTTTCTAAATCTATCTTTAATTCAAGGATCATCAATCTAATACAATAAAGAATCTAATTGAGATCAAGTCTAACATGCCACAGTGTAGAGTACACAATAGTTTATTCCATTGTACTTAATTTTTTAATGAATGAGAATCCATAGTTGTTCTCATACAAAAAAGTGAGAATGTGACTAAAACAAGGACTAGAGCATGAATAAATTTTAAATTAGGTTATGAAGTATTACATTCTCTTTTGGTATCGATCATCTTTCATTTCTTCCATCATGGAACTAACATCACTAACAAAAGTCCATCGTACTTATTTCAGTTCAATATAATTAACAATAGTCAATGTCAAGCACGTATTATCTCTACAAGATTTTAAAAATTAGGAGTAATAAAAAATGAAGATCAGTGAAAATCATACCCCTGAAATTTCTGATGCAATAACAAAGACTGATGTTAACCGACTAGAAATAAAAATAGAAGACATACAACTTGACATCAAAGAGAAAATTCAAGACATACTAAAAGAAGAAAGACTCGTAGTATTAGGTGAGTTTTCCGCCCGGATTAACCATGACTTGAGAAATCCACTTGCCATAATCAAGAATGCAGCATCAATCATTAAGGAAAAAGATCTCACTCGTGAACAAAAATCAAACCAGTGTGATGTTATTGATAGAGCAATTTTTAGAATAACTCATCAAATAGAGGATGTACTAGATTTTGTTGAACTACAGAATTTAGAAATTAGGTCCTGTTCGATATCAAAAATTATAGAAAATGCATGGTCAGAGATTAAATTCACAAAAAATGCAACCGAATTACATGTCAAGTGTAACAAGAATACTAGAGTACAAGGAGATCAAGAGCAACTTAAAATAGCATTCAAGAACATTCTGCTAAATTCTGTTCAAGTCATGAATCATCAAGGAAAAATAGATGTGGTAATATCCGAAATTACAAATTTTGTTCGAATTGAGATAAAAGATAACGGTCCTGGCATTTCAGAAGATAACATATCCAAAATATTTGATCCGCTATTTACTACTAAACAAACAGGTTCTGGATTAGGTCTTGTGAGCTGTAAGAACATCATAGAAAGTCACAAAGGAAGGATAAGCGTAGATAACAAAATGGACAAAGGAACTAAATTCATAGTCGAACTTCCAAAAAATCCATATGAAGTTTGAGTGGCCTTAATCTCTAAACAAGACCTACAAATTTATCAGTAGATGTTATTTGTATCAGATTACAAATTTTTATCAAATATTGTGTTACAGAGTAAACATCTATAGAATAATAGTGTCAAGAGATTACTAATTATTTTTTGTGTCTGGTAGTAAATAGATTATTTTTTCTCATCTTCCACTTGTTTCTTTCAAGTGTTACATTTTTGATTTCCAAGTCAAGTTTCTTTTTTTCATCCTGAGTTAAATTGGGGTTTTTTAATAATTCGTTTTTTTCATTGATTTTCTTTGTGCATCGTTCAATCTGTGCATCCAATCCATCAAAACTCATCATCATGTTTCAATCAGGCTAGTAATTTATCAATTTCCACTTGTAATTTGATCATGAAATACTAGAATTTGTACATGATAAATCACAATAAAGAACGCTGAAAATAGGAAATGGTGTAGTCATTATTTGGTACGTTGTTTAATTGCAAAACATGCTACTCAGATCATTTTATATAGTAAAAAAAAGGGTAAAAAAAATATTGTTAGAAAAAGTCTTGAAAAGATATGTTTGGATTATAGCAGTACTGGTTGTCTTTTTTTCCTATTCAAGTGCATATGCATCATCAAGTTATAGTGTTACATCGTGGGGAAGTCATGGGACTGACAATGGCAAATTCAACTTTCCATGGGGTGTAGCAGTTGATTCTTCCAATAATGTGTATGTTGCAGATGAGACAAATCATAGAATTGAAAAATTCACTAGTGTTGGTACTTTTGAAGGGTGGATAGGGGGTTGCACATCTGGCACAAACTGTGATATCCAAAATCATGCAACGACAGGATTTTGTAGTGATTGTACAATACGGGGTTCAGGTTCAGGCAACGGACAATTTAGCTTTCCGTCTGATGTAGCAGTGGATTCTTCAAATAATGTGTATGTATCAGATTATAACAATAATCGAATTGAAGAGTTCTCTAGTACTGGCAAGTTTATCACAGCATGGGGAAGTTTTGGTTATGCAAACGGCCAACTCAATGGACCTCAAGCCATTGCAATCGATTCTTCCAATAATGTGTATGTTGCGGAGGGGGGAAATGATAGAATTGATAAATTTAACAACACTGGCAAGTTTATCACATCGTGGATAGCCTGGGGTTATAGAAACTATCAATTAAGCAATCCATCAGGTGTAGCAGTAGATTCTTCAAATAATGTGTATGTATCAGATTATCAAAGTAATGAAATTAAAAAATTCTCTAGTACTGGCAAGTTTATCACAGCATGGGGAAGTTTTGGTTCCCAGGATGGTCAATTTGAAAACCCTGATGGTGTTACAGTTGATTCTTCTAACAATGTGTATGTTGCTGATACCAATAACGATCGAATTGAAGAGTTTAACAGTACTGGTAATTTTATAACATCATTTGGAGGCTTTGGTCATGAGGACGGAAAGTTATACTATCCCGATGGAATAGCAGTTGATTCGTCCAACAATGTGTATGTTGCAGATGCTAATAATTATAGAATCGTAAAATTCTCTACTACCCCCACATTTGCGGCAAAATTTGGAAGTGAAGGTTCCGGCAACGGGGAATTTCAAAACCCTGTTGATGTAACAACAGATTCTTCCAATAATGTGTATGTTGCTGATCTGGATAATAATAGAGTTGTAAAGTTATCTGACAATGGTACTTTTCAAGGATGGATAGGTAGTTGTTTTTCAGGTACAAACTGTGATACAAAAAATTATGTAACTATAGGATTTTGCAGTAGTGATTGTACCATAAATGGTCCAGGTTCAGGCAGTGGAGAATTAAATGAACCATGGGGCGTAGCAGTTGATTCTTCTAACAATATCTACGTCTCAGATATACACGATAATAAAATTAACAAGTTTAACAGCACTGGCAAGTTTATCACATCGTGGGGAAGTTTTGGTAATAATAATACTCAATTTGAAAACCCACAGGGCATAGCAATTGATTCTTCAAATAACATCTATGTTGCCGACTCTAACAATTACAGAGTTGCAAAATTCTCTAACACTGGCAAATTTATTACATCATGGGGAAGCCAAGGTTCGGAGAACGGGGAGTTCAACCGACCGCGATACATGGCAGTAGACTCATCAAATAATGTGTATGTCTCAGATGATGGTAATCATCGAGTTGAAAAATTCTCTAGTAATGGTACTTTTCAAGGATGGGTGGGCGATTGCAAATCTGGTACAAACTGTGATACCCAAAATTATGTAACTACAGGATTTTGTAATGATTGTACTCCGGTTGCTCAGGGTTCCAATTCATACTTGGTTGATTATGCTACTGGTGTCACAGTTGATTCCTCAAATAACCTCTATTTAGCTGATGGAGACAAGTGTCAAATCGATGAATTTGATAGCACTGGCAAATTTATTTCAGAATTTAGCAGTTCTTGTAGTTATAATGGACTATCTTACTATGTGACTGGTCTTACAGTCAATTCTTCTAATGCATTGTATGCAGCCATCAGCGGTGCTAACACTGTTGTAAAATTTGATCTTCCATCACAGATTGGGAACAAATAGTAGAAATCCGTAACTTGTCTTCAAGAAATTTCCACGTATAACAGGGAGTTAATTTCTTGGGATGGTCATAGTTCAATCCACATCTGACTGGACATTCTACTATACAGCGCATTTTTGCTTCCGCTTTGTATGTAATTTTTCTATTGACACAATATCACTTGGTGAGAATTATCGTGGCACAAAAATAGTATCGACGTCAAGGATTAAGATATACTGAGATTCAATGATCTTACAAAATTGGTGGTTTACAACACTTTTAGGAATTCGAGAACCGCTAAGACCTCCAGTCAAAGGCCACATCAAGTCTGATGTACTAATCGTGGGAGCAGGTGCAGCAGGTCTTGCAGCGGCACTTTGTTTTATAGGCTCTGGAAAAAAAGTTGTTCTTCTTGACAGAAATATTTGTGGTGGAAGCTCTACTGGCAAGAGTGCTGGATTTCTAACTCCTGACAGCGAACTTGAGCTTTCGCAACTGTTAAGAAAATATGGCATAAAAGGTGCCCGGGAATTGTGGGAGGTTGCGGCAAAAGGAGTAGACCTCATGGTATCCAACATACAGAAATACAAAATAGATTGCGACCTACAAGTACAAGACTGCTTATTCTTGGGAAATGGCTCTAGCGGATGGAAAGACGTACAAGAAGAGGTAGAATCGCGCAAAAAACTCGGTTATTCAAGTACTATCTATGACAAATCCGAAGTACCATCTGTACTTGGCTCCAATGCGTATTCTGGTGCAATTCGTTACACCGGAACATATGGAGTAAATGCATTATTGTATGCACAGGGAATCAAACATGTGCTCTTGGAAAACGGTATTGAGATATTTGAATCATCAGAAGTACTTTCACATGAAGATCATACAGTGTATACTCACTTGGGTTCTGTTACTGCAGATGAAATTATTTTTTGCATCGATAAACCCCAACCTGAGATGACAAGATATTACAGAGATGTATATCATGCCCAAACTTTTCTTTCCATCAGCGAGCCTTTAAGCGATACAGATATTTCAAATCTTTTTCCAGAGGGGCCGCTCCAATGTTGGGACTCTGATCTTGTCTATACTTATTTCAGACTCACAGGAACAAAACGATTATTGGTTGGCGGAGGAGACATGTTAACCACTTATGCAAAAAATGACACCACCACAACACATGTCATAAACCGAGTAATAGGTGGACTGAAGGAAAAAATTCCATCAATTCAACATCTTCGATTCATTCAATATTGGCAAGGAAGGATTGACATGACTAGAGATCTAATTCCTACAGTACTTCGAGATCCAACTCGTCCATGGATACATTTTGTATTGGGATGCGTCGGTCTTCCATGGGCAACATTCTGTGGGAACTTTGCTGCAAGAAATGTGCTTGACAATGAAGAGCCAGACGCTGAAAAATATTACCAGTATTTTTCTCCTAATAGAAAATTTTTCATGCCATTATGGCTCGAACCGATTCTTGGCAAGCGCCTAGTCTTTACTGTAAATAACGCATGGGCCAAGTATAAACAAAAGAATCTGCAACAATAAAACATGTCATGTGCATTGTGTAATGTAGAGTTTTCATCAAAAGTACTGGACAAATATGATTTAAAAAATTGATGTAGATTTGTTCCAAACTATAAAAAAGTGGATCGGGTATGCATCATCTGTTTCATCTTTTGTTAATTTCTGGGATAAAATTGTAAATGGGCCTCTAGAGTATGAGAAACCCTGAACATGTACACATGTAATTCAAAAGTCTAACATGAATAAGATTAATTGATGATCTAGGCGGATAACAACTCAGATCTTTATTCTAAGATTTGAAGGTTTGATGATACGATATCGTATTGCTAGATATCCAACAGATGATGCTCCCAAGAGAAATATCATGCCACCTACTGGAAATTCTGGTACTGTTGGAATTATTGAAAATAAATACTGTAGCACTCTGCTGTTAACTTCGTCTGTAACCCAGAGATTGCCTGATGAGTCAAATATGATTCCAACAAATGCAGGTTCGAGCAGATGTAGTCCACCCTGGGAGGCAGTGGATACACGCGTAGTAAAACCTGACTGACCAAGTACGTGGGATGCGCTTTGTCCGTTTGTAAATGGAGTCAGATATTCTAGTATTCTATTGTTAAATGCGTCTGCAACCCAAAGATTGCCTGAGGAGTCAAATGTTAGACCTTGTGGGAAATTAAGTGTACTTGCAGATATTCCACCGTTGTTGGCAGTATTACTTGTAAATGCCG
>DATEZN010000069.1:0-2148 GCA_035255545.1 Nitrosotalea sp.
ATTTGGAATGTATCCAAAAAAAGGAACAATCCAGAAAGGCTCTGATGCAGACATTGTCCTAGTTGATTTAAAAAAGGAAGATAAAGTGTCTGCTGAAACAATAGATGGTTTTTCTGATTATACTGTTTATGAAGGATGGAATCTCAAAGGATGGCCTGTCAAAACAATTGTTCGAGGAACTGTAATTGCAGAAGATTTTAAAATTATTGCAAAACCTGGTTATGGTAAATTCGTATCAAGACCACAAGCTTGATCTGATTAAAATTTTTTCTAAATTGTTATAAAACCGGACTTTACTGCTGACAAGGCAATGTTCAAACCAAATAAAGCAAATGTTACCGCGTATATTGACAGCATGGCGCCTTTCAATACTTTTTCAGATACTTTCTTTTCAATTATTGTATGAATAAACTTGCCTCCATCCAATATTGGTAATGGTAACATGTTGAATATTCCTATGAAAAATGATAGCATCCAAAGCCACAGTAAGAACATGAAGACCTCTGGACTCCAATGAATGTAATATGGAACAACTGGTTGGTATGATGGTAGCGCAGCTCTTAAAATTCCAAGCATTCCTTTTTGTGGATCGTCCTTGGAAGGAGTTGTGACAACAGGAATTTGCATAGGTTTTCCGTCTCTAATTATTGAAACCATGGCAGTATCTCCGGGCTTTAATTTTATTTTGGCAAAGTCTTGGGGAAGTAAAACAGGACTTCCATCTATTGCGTTTATGATGTCATCTTTTTGCAAACCAGCTTTTTCAGCACCCGAGCCTTCTGTGACTGAAACTATTGGAACTCCAAGAGGCTGATTGTAAAATACGCCCTTGATTGGGTCTGGCATGATTAGAGCAAATGACGGATTGAATATCAATAGTCCTGCAATGATAAACGAAAACAAGACATTTGATGTAGCACCTGCTCCAATTACTCTAAGGCGTGAGATTTTTTTTGCCTTGACAAACTCGTCCTCATCTGGCTCGACAAATCCTGCAAATAGTGCAATAAAGACTGCAAATCCTCCTGTCTTGATTTTTATTTTTTCTAGTGTGGCAACAATTCCATGTGCGCCTTCATGTATGACTAGTACGATTGGCACAGAAAGCAAAAAGTATGCAATGTTTGCACTTGACTGGATTGTGACTCCTGGTATGAGTACAGTCATTTCCGAGAATGATTCTGGTTTAACGAAAAAGTTTGACAGGTTTGATGCAAGGTACCAAAATGCTGCTCCCATCATCACAAAACCCAACACTACACTTGTGTTCGAAAAAATTCTAGTTGCTTTTTCAGTCCTACTTAGAATTCTTGAGAGTATCATCTGAACATTCTGGTTCTTGTATGTCAAACTGTATGGTTTTACCTCAAATCCATGTTTGTCAAGTTTTAAGAGTTTTGCAATTCCAAATACTATGACCCATGCAATCAAAACATAGATGATGGAATTGTGCGTTAAAAATGAAAAGTCCAAATTAATTGATACTCTTTTTAGTCAGGGCAAATTTATCAGTTGCTATGGGAATTGTCATAGTTTCAACATATCCTGACAAAAAATCAATTTCCAAAGTGGCACACATTGTGGTGCAAAGAAAATTGGCAGCATGCGTCAACTATGCCAAAATAAATTCTATCTATTCTTGGAAAGGCAAGATTGAAGATACAGAAGAATTTTTAGCACTTTTTAAAACTACAACAAAATCAAAACAAAAACTCAAAGAAGAAATTGCAAAATCACATCCGTATAAAGTGCCAGAAATTGTAGAGCTAAAGATGGATGATGTCAGTATGCCGTACATGAAATGGCTTGACGAGTCAACTTTGGGGAGCAAATCTAAGAAGAGAAATAACTCCTCCAAGAGACGAAACCCGTAATCCTGCATCTGTAGTGGAATCCACTGCATAAACTTCGACTCCTTTTGATTCAACTTGGTTGAGAAACTCTATTATCTTATCTTCATCTTGTTTTTCAAAGATCCTGTCTGAAAATACCATGGATTCCACTGCCCCTACATCATTTGCCTTTGCAGTCTCCTCGAAACCCATTGTAAACTTGTTACTTTTCTTGTTTGCTCTTGCCATGGTTTCATCTAGTATGGCAGAAACTTTTGCAATCTTGCTTGTGTCAAGTGTTTGCTTCATGATATCT
>DATEZN010000070.1:0-3537 GCA_035255545.1 Nitrosotalea sp.
TCTCAAAAATCCTTCCTTATCTGCATCAAGTATGGCTACAAGGGAAACTTCAGGTATGTCCAAACCCTCTCTTAACAGGTTGATTCCAACAAGGACATCAAACTCGCCTAACCTGAGCTGCCTGATTATCTCTGTTCTCTGCAGGTTTTCAATCTCAGAATGTAAATAGCGTACCTTTACCTGATGTTTTGACAGATATTCTGCCAGGTCTTCTGCCATTCTCTTTGTTAATGTAGTAACTAGTACACGCTGGTTCTTGTCTGTCCGTTTTTTTATTTCTAAAATCAAATCATCCATTTGGTTTTCTGTTTTTCTTATTTCTGTTGTAGGGTCGACAAGTCCTGTTGGTCTGATTAATTGCTCAACAACTTGGAAACTTTGCTTTTTCTCATAATCACTTGGTGTTGCAGAGACAAATATTGTATTTTTGATATACTTTTCAAATTCTTCAAATCGTAATGGTCTGTTGTCAAATGCACTTGTTAATCTAAAACCATAATCAATCAGAGATTTTTTTCTAGTGTGGTCGCCGTTATACATGCCGTGCAGTTGTGGTAGTGTTACATGGGACTCGTCAATTACAAGCAAAAAATCATCTCCGAAAAAATCTAAAAGACAAAACGGTGGCTCACCTGGCTGTCTTCCATCAAAATGTCGTGAATAATTTTCAATTCCAGAACAATACCCTAATTCTTCTATCATCTCCAAGTCATACTTGGTTCGCATTTCTAGCCTTTGTTTTTCAAGCTCTGGTAATTCTGTTAATCTTTGTTTTAATTCATCTCTGATTCGCTGAACCGCAGTCTTTCTTACATCTGCTGCAACAAGATAGTGCTTTGCTGGATAAATTTTTATCTTTGAGATTTGCTTTTTCTCTTTTAATGATACGGGATCGCAGATTGATATCTTTTCAACATCGTCTCCAAATAATGAAATTCTTACGACAGAATCAGAGTATGCTGGTATGACATCAATTGTATCACCCCTGATTCGAAATCTACCAGCTAAAAGTTCAGTATCATTTCTCTCATATCTTGCATTGACAAGTTTTTTGATGAGTGTACCTCTTCCAATCTCTGCATCTTTTTCTAGAGTGATTGCCATGGTTTCCCACTCGCTAGGTGAGCCAAGAGAGTAGATGCATGATACTGTGGCAATGATGATTGTAGGCTCTCCTGATAGTAGCATTGCGGTTGCCTCTAGACGCAGTTTCTCTATCTTTTCGTTAATCTGGGTGTCTTTTTCTATGTAAGTGTCTGTCTGGGCTATGTAGCTCTCGGGTTGGTAATAGTCATAATATGAAACAAAATATCCTACATTATTCTTTGGGAAAAACTGTTTTAGCTCTGCATAAAGCTGTGCGGCAAGTGTCTTGTTGTGAGATATTACAAGTGTCTTTTTTCCAGTCTTGGCAATTGCGTTTGCAACTGTAAATGTCTTGCCACTACCTGTGACACCAAGTAAGGTTTGGATCTTTTTCTTTTGTATTCCTTGTACTAATTGCTCAATCGCAAGAGGTTGGTCTCCTGTTGGAGCAAATTCTGAAACAAGTTCAAAGCTTGGATTTTCTAGCAAACATTACAAATTGGTCTTGTTTCAAATTTAAAGCAAATGGTATTATGATATATCTACCAACTATGTTCTTCTGAAATCTGCAGGCCATCTTTTGTCTTTGTAATGCCCATTTTCTTTACAGTTTCTTGAGCAGTTGGACTGTTGCGTTCTAGTATTTTTTTTGCAATGTCTAGTCTTGTTTTCTTGTCCCAATGCTGACCTATCTTGTACTTGCCCCTCATTGTAACTGGAACGACCTTGATTATTGCAACTTCCTCTACCACTGGCATATCATGTGTTAGTTTTTCATATCCTCCCTCTGGCTGGTATTTTTTCATTAATTCATTTAGTGCCTTGGTCTTTTCTTTTGGATCAGAAACAAGGCTTGCCTTTCCCTTGATTACTACACTAATGTATAGCGTGTCTGCTTGCGATGCATCAGTTGGAGATGTAAAGTATGATGGCAAAAATTCAAGACTGTGGTCAACTTCAAAGCCAACTCTGGAATTCTTTGAGATGTTTTCTAGTTTTTCTCCTCTGGGATGAGAATGCATGTAGATGACATCATTTGCATAGACAAAATTCATTGGTATTATCTGTGGAAATCCATCCTTGTCTATGCTTGCTACCCTGCCTGTTTCTTGTTGGTTTAGAAACTCGATTATCTTTTCTTTTGACTTGATCTCCAGTCTTCCTAATAGTTGCACAAATCCTTGTTATCAGAGATGATATTTCTGCATATGGTTTTAATAGATAAATGCAAGTGGCTCCAACATAAGATATGCTAAAGGGATCGCACTACCTTAGTATGTTTGTGGGCTTGATCGTAGGCTCTGTAGTTGGATTTGCAAGCTATGTGTACACTCTATTTGGTAATACTATTCCGTCGTTTTTTGCAGTGTATTTCAGGGAAATTGGTGCAGCGATAATCATGATGGCAGTCTTTGTGTTTGCAGTAGCTTGGTTGCTAAAGGCAAAACCGAACAGAAAGCCACAGAGATACCTAGTAAAGGTGTTTGATGTATGTGGAGTAGAAACCTCGATAGATGGTATCAGAACTGAATTTAAAACACATGATGTTGCCTGGAGCTTTATGAAAGAGTACAAGAAGTCTTATTCACTCTATAACTTTGCTCTAGTGTCTGACTTGCCAAATTCTGAGAAATTAACAATATTTCGCTATCTTTAGAGCAAGAAAATTCTTCAACAGTTGAAATGAGTTAACAAAACATCTCAAGGGATATTTTGAAAAATTACTTTCTTGGATTGTTCTGTTCTTTAAAGTAAGGCATTATGGTTGATGCAAATTTATCAACAGAGCCAAAGTATCCTGAACCCCAGAATCTTACGATGAAATGGTTCACACCTGCCTTCATGAATTTCTCAAAGACTGGTATGATATCATCTGGTGTACCCATTCCAATTGATGAGCGTGCAACATCATCTGGAATTGTTTGTGCTGCTTCTCTCATCTTTACAATCCATTCTTGGTTTGACATGGAATATTCTGTGAAGTATTTCTTGAAATCAAAACCTGCGACATCTTGGATTCCGTGAACCTTGAGAATTTCTGGCTTGAACAAACTGACCTTTACTGCATTTTTCATCTTTGCCCATGCACTCTCTGCATCTTCTGAAAAGTATACGTCGATATCTACTGCATAGTTAAAGTTCTCATCTGTTCTTCCATTTTCTTTCATTGATGTCTTGATTGCTTTCACGTGTTCTGAATACAACTCTGGTGTGTAACCGATTGGAATCCATCCGTCACCATACTTGCCACATAGTGCAAGTGTTCTTGGTGCACCTGCTGCCATGTAAATTGGTGGTGCTGGTTTGCGAATGCTCTTTGCTTGCAAGCATGCTTCTTCTAATTGGTAAAACTCACCTTTGAAATTGACTCTATGAGAAGGTGATGATTCGTAAAGTAATTTGATAACTTGTAATTGTTCTTCAAATCTTCCTACTGGTTTGTCCCACTGG
>DATEZN010000071.1:0-3126 GCA_035255545.1 Nitrosotalea sp.
GATACACTTGTCTGCATTATACAACAAAGGAATTGCACTGGAAGCATTGTCAATGTTTGAAGATGCATTGAAGTGTTACGAATCAGTGTTGAGTATCAAACCAGACCATGTATCTGCACTATACAACAAGAGTGTGCTGGATGCAAGAACTGGAAGGTATGATCAAGCCATATTGTCATTGGATATACTAGTGATGATAAATCCAAGACATGGTTTAGCATTGTTTGACAAGAGTGTATTGTTACTTGAGATAAATAAATTTGAAGAAGCAGTCACATACTTGAACAAGGTTCTAGAGATAAATCCTAGACACTTGTCTGCATTATACAACAAAGGAATTGCACTGGAAGCATTGTCAATGTTTGAAGATGCACTGAAGTGTTACGAATCAGTGTTGAGTATCAAACCAGACCATGTATCTGCATCATCTCATAGAAAATCATTATTTTAAAAATTAGGATCATATAGTAGAGGTATGACGCTATTTGAAACAGGCCAGTTTGAAGAAGCAATTACATGTTTTAAGGATATATTAGATTCCCATCCAAGATACATACCTGCACTATATAGCAAAGGAATTGCATCAGAATCAATATCAAATTTTGATGAAGCCCTGACATGTTATCAATCTATAATAAATCAGAATTCACAATACCGAGAAGTAATCCTACAAGCAGGAAGAATTCTGACATCTTTGGAAAGACATGATGAAGCCATAAAACACTATGATTTAGTTTTAAAATCAAATCCAAATAACGCTAGTGCTCTATACTACAAATCATTTAGCACATTAAAACAAGGAAAGGAAAAAGAGCTCATACCATTGATTAAACATATAATTTCTTTAGATTCTAGATATATTACATTTTTACAAAATGAAATAGAATTTGAAAAATACCTGAAAGTGTAATATATGAAAATTCAGTTTGACATAATACAAATATCAAGTTGTACAATTCAAACACACAAATTTCTAAATAATTTTAATTAGATAGAACCATGTGACTCTTAGAATATTGATAGCAGAAGATTACAAGGATTTAGCAGACTCGTATAAAATGGCACTAGAAGGAAGAGGTCATGAGGTAACCATTACAGGAAACGGCATCGAGTGTCAAAGAGCATACAAACAATATACAAAACAGCTAGATGGTCAGATAAAACAATATTTTGATGTTGTCATACTTGATCAAAACATGCCTGGAATGGATGGAATTGATGTCGCAAAGGAGATACAAAAAATAAATCACAAACAAAGAATAATTTTCATAACAGGATATGGAATTGAGGTGATACAAAAACTCAAACAATTAACAAGTAACGCAGCCGTTATGAATAAACCCTTTACAGTGGAAGCATTACTTGCAGAAGTTGAAGGATGGCCAGTCTCAAAATTACGTGAAATGTTAAAAAAAGGACTCAAGGAATGGGATGGGCATACCGGAACATCAGTTCCAGTAGGTCCAAGCAGGGTAGGCTAAATTAAAAAATATCAGATAGTCTCAATTCGTTTACTCTGAACATACAAGATACTAAATCAGTTTGACGTATTGTTAAAATTATTGAAAGACTGGTCACTACGAATACTGGTTGCAGAAGATTACAAGGATTTAGCAGACTCGTATAAAATGGCACTAGAAGAAAGGGGGCATTTAGTGATAACAACTAGAGACGGTATTGAATGCCTCCAAACATACAATGATTATGTAAAACAAGGCATAGATGGAGAAAAACCATATTTTGATGTGATCATTTTAGACCAAAACATGCCTGGAATGGATGGAATTGATGTCGCAAAGGAGATACAAAAAATAAATCACAAACAAAGAATAATTTTCATAACAGGATATGGCAATAGTCTAATAAAAAAACTTAGACAGTTAAGCGAGACAGTTGAAGTTATGAATAAACCATTTACACTGCAAGCTCTAATTACACAAATTGAAGGATGGCCAATTTACCTATGGCGTGAGAAAGCCAAACAAGGATTTAAGGATTGGGACGGATATGAGGGTACATCAGTCCCGGTTGGTCCAAGTAGAACAGGCTAGACGAAAATGAAAACACTGATTGTTTGTAGATTTGATACATATGAGGACATACAAATTGGTTTGTAAGTATCAAACAAACGATAGTTCAGGTTGGACATTAAAGTACATAATTTCAGGAGACAGATAATTTTGCAAGATCACAAGACAAGCACTAGTTTGAGAATCGGAATATCTGTTGCAATGATAATAATGATGTTAGGTCTTGCATTAGCTCTTAATGCGTTTACAACATACACCATTACAAATCAGATGAAGGTGTTGTCGGATTTGAACATCCCAGTAAGCCAAGGAATAACACGAATTTATGCAATACAACAGATGGAGCAGCATAGTATTGATGACATGGTAACATATCAAAAAACATCTAGTAAAGTAAACTATGAGATTTCCAAAAACCAATTCGAGTCATATAATCAGGAATCTAGTTATGAAATCAAAAAAATTAAGGATCTTACAGACGCATTTCTAAACTACGGATTAGACTATCAAACTACGGAGAATCTTTCAACGCTTAGCACAAGTCTCAATGAAATAGAATCCATTCATTTTCAATACGTGGAAAAGGCAGATCAAATTTTTGAGACATATAACAGTAATACAAACGATCTAGATTCGTCAGTAACGGATTTGCAAGCACAACAAAATCAAATTAACTTGAAAATAATCCTGTTAAATGACGAGATTCAGAAATTAACTGATAGTCTTAATGCAGGAGTTGAGGAGGACAAGCAAAAGGCATTTACCTGGCAGATGATAATCATAACTTCGGCGGGAATCATGTCCTTAGCCTTGGGATATTTCCTTAATTTGATAAACAGAGATTTGGTACGAGAGGTAATTAGAAAAACCAGATCACTTCAAAAAGCAAACAGTGAACTAGAAAAAATGAATATTTTAAAAGACGATTTCATAAACATTGCATCACATGAATTAAAGAGTCCGCTTCATCCAATATACGGTTTTGTTGAACTTGCACAAAATGGAGACATTGGAGCAGATGAGGCACTAGCCGGCATATCAAAACAAGCACGACAATTAGAAGAAGTAGCCAATCGAATTTTAGACATTAGTAGAA
>DATEZN010000072.1:0-6215 GCA_035255545.1 Nitrosotalea sp.
CTTGTAATAATAATCGCTTACTCTGAAAACCTTGCTATCCAATGCAATTTGTTTTCCTTTTTCTTCACGAGGGTTTGTTTGTATCATG
This sequence comes from Nitrosotalea sp., assembly GCA_035255545.1. Taxonomy (GTDB): domain Archaea; phylum Thermoproteota; class Nitrososphaeria; order Nitrososphaerales; family Nitrosopumilaceae; genus Nitrosotalea. The sequence continues at coordinate 89 of DATEZN010000072.1, forward strand.
TTAATACATTGTATATACAATGTATATTATTAAACTTTACGAACGGAAATATAGTTAAAATATATGGATTTTAGAACACTGGTTAAAAACCTTAAATACTCTGCTCTTGTAATATACTCATGACTGTAACTGCAGAGGGACGAATAATGAAGGTCGGTAATAGTCTAGTGATGGTATTGCCAAAAATAGTATGTGATAATTACAAACTTTCAAAAGGTGAAGTTTTACAAATAGCTATGACCGATAATGGTATTTTTATTCCTGTCAAACTGAATGATTCTGCTTTTGTTAAGAAAGAACTTGAAAATGCTCTTAAATCATTGAGTGGTAAAGGAAATCAGAAATGAGTTTAGAAAGTATTAATCAAAAATTACACAAGATAGAAAAAATAGGTTATTGGAAGTTTGTATTGTTTTTTGGAATAATACCCGCAATATTTACTACTCTCTTAATTCCTTTTACTAATCCAAACCCTGTAACAATAAAACTTCTTGAAAATCCATTTAGTGCATACTGGTTATTTAGTGCCTTTGCATCAATGTACCTAGTAAGTGTCGGAGGCACTGTAATTGGAAGTTGGATTATAATTATGACACTGATAAAATTAAGAGATCATTTTTATCATCAAAATGGAATAATTGCAGGAAACTCTCTTGCAACAAATCATGAATTTTTAAGAACTTTAGCAAAAGGATTGTGGGAACATTTACTAGTTTTTATTCGATCATTTTATGATCCTAGATTTGAAGAATTAGAGATTAAACAACAAAGAGAAATACGAGAATTAAAAGAAAAATCAGAATTAGACAAATTAGAACTCAAAGCAGAAATTAAAAAAATATCTGATAAATCTGAACGGGATAAAGAAGAAATCCTACGTGAATTACGAATAAAGAATCTTGCGATTCATAAAATAACCAATTTGAAAAATGAGGCTGAGAGAAAAGTAGAAGAATACAAGAAAAAAGATTCTGTGAAAAAACAACAAATCGGCTATAATATTGATGCTCAAGATATTCACGAAAATACGAAAATCGACAACGAATATACGAAATTTAAGCCAAGAGATTGAATCACAATATCTATCAATGTAGAGTATGTGGCAGATTCGCTATCAAAGAAGAATTAAGTCTACATGAATGTCGTTCACTTAAAGATTACAGAATAAAAGGAAATATCCTTGAAGCGTTTGACGGTCATGATTGGTATCCGCTTAAGTTAGAATTGGCTTACCCGACGGAATTTGACAAGGAGAATTACCGACGGAGACTTGACACAACCTCTTAAACGGCTCTGTTAAGATGACGGGTGATATGAATAATTCTCCCTGTCAAGGTCGGGACATGTCGGTAGTAGGTTATTCTATTATCGATCCTTTTTTTATATCTGTAAATGATCTGATAAGGAATGGGCGAATTGAAGAATAAGTATGATCAACATATGCCAGATTACGTTGGTTTAGGAACTTACGCTGTAGTTGGTGCTGTTCTAAGATATCTCATGATCTGTCCATCAGGTTCACCGTTTGCATTCATAGTCAATCCTTACGTAATTACATTTATCGTGATTGGTATTGGATTTGGTTTGTTTTCATTCATTTATAGAAATAAAAAACTATCTGGAAACTGGAAGCATTTGTTTGATGCTGGTCGAGGTATAATTACAGGATTTAGTATAGGATGGGGCGGTGTAACCGTATGGATTCTTGCAGTTCATCCATGTAGTTAGACACTAGCATTTTGAATCAAAGTTAGACACTTGTTATCACCTTCTATCTTAATTCCACATCTCTCAGCAGGAGTTTGACCATTCAGTTGTATAGGTCAAAAGAACCACTGTATCTATTTTTCTCATCATTTTGTACCTGAGTCTCTTTGAGTAATTGGGTAATATGTTCAAGTATCCGATGTGCGTTTATCGTAGCTTCTGACTTGTCTTTTGTTTCCGCTGCATCGCTTTCCACAACTGCATATCTTGTGACTAGTTTGAGATTGACATGATATTTGTCATCACTTGTCCACTGTAGAACATACCCCCCATCTCCCTTAACTATGCCAATCCATCTAAGCGTACCAAACCATTTACCAAGTAATTTGGTTACAATATCTTCAACTTTAACAGTGGTTGGTATGTAGAGCTGAATTATCTGTTCAAATTGAGCATGTTGATGTAAAATTGTCTTGGAGAGATTTTCAAGATCAATTCGAGATTTTTTTACAAGCACCGAATCAAGACTTTTTGTAAGCTTGTAACCATAATCTGTTTTTTTGACAAGTCCTGCACTTTCCAATCTATGCAAGGATCTTGTCAAGCTTTGCTGGTGAATTCCTAATTTTCGTACAAGCCCATTGAATGTATATTGATTGTCATTAACATCACTATCTTGGTTTAACAATGACAAGACTTTCTTGTCGTTTATCTGAAAATCATCAAGGGATATATCGGATGAACTATCAATTATTATTTGGACCATTTTGTCATCTACTTTAACTTCTTTTTCGTTTCCCGGTTTTTCTTCTTTTTCACGCGAATCTTTAACATCCATGTTTATCAATTCCAAATAGTCTCTTTACTTATTTAAAACTAGTTTAGCTGTTATCACTTGATCTGATTCTGGCATAATGCCATGAATTGATTTTATCAAGTTGCTTGTTTTTTCCAGGATCGTGTATTCACTCAGGTTAAACCTGTTTTTTCTGGACTTGGCATTTCTTGAATTTAGTCGTAGTTTGTTATTACAGCAAGGACATCGTATTCCAATAGATAACGAGTCTACAAATATTCCACATATAGAACATGGTCGTTGTCCTACCGCAAATCTGTATCCTCCTAGTGGCTTTTTTGCCGCAAACCTATAGCAGATTCCTTTGCATTTCAAATCTCCAATCGTCCTTGTTATGAAAATACACGTCATTCCAAATAAAATAGACTAGGATTAACAAAACCTAGTCACAGGCATTTTACACAAAGATATGGTATAGGAACAACATTGGTACATTTGTCAATTGTACCAAATTATTTTAATTGTACAATTAACAAAATATCACAACTAGAATGCCACACTCGTATTTGCTACAACTCTTGTGCTATCCAGTCACATGGCATTCTAGTTTTATTATCACATTCAAGGAGCATGAGAACTAGTAGTTGAACTAATTTAATAAAACTAGTTTTGTTGTTTACTGCGTGTAATAGCAATCACTGCAATTACAATCCCTGCAACACCAATTCCGATACCAGTCATGCTTATCATATACAATCTATCAGTTGTATCCTTAACTTGTTGAAAAGACTGTACAACATTTGAAACACTGTTTGATGCAGCATCCGCATTATTTTTTGCATCTTCTATGTCACTTGTTAATTGACTTATCACAGTACCCATTTTATCCACATTTACAGAGGTATCTGATGACGAGTCAACAGAGGGTGGGAAATTCAAGGCATCAATACTGTTTACATCATCCAATGGAATTTCAGTATCAATTGTTTGATCTTCCACAGTTCCTTTCAATACTAGACTATAGGTTCCAACCCTTGTTGGAATTAATGAGGCATGATATTGCCCATCAACAGTATTACTAGGAAGAAAGTCAAGGGGATTTGTTACACTGCCATACTTTACAGAAATTTGCATATTTTTTAGTGCGTCAATTACAGGTGTTGCACTGTCTCCACTTCCTTTCTTTATTGTCACCTGTGCAGCATTAACCAATCCCGTATACACAGGTTCATCATCCCAACCGACTTGCACGATATAATTACCAAAAACCTTTGTGATGTGAGCTTCAGCAGGTTTTACAGAAATTGGAGATGTGAATATGATGGTCGCTATTAATAATGAAAAAACAATTGGAATCAGGACTTGATTTATTTTTTTCATTGTTTTATAGATTTAAAATCCAATCTGTTGTTTGAATCTAGTTGCTACAACTACTCCGGTAATTGAAATCACAATCAAGAGTGCAGGTAATGGAAATTCAGGTACTGCTGATACTCCAGTATTTGATTCACTGACTTCCTGTATGTTGTAAGCGCTAATTATAACAGGGTGAATGTTGACATGTACATCCATCATTACAGTATTTGCATCCACTTTGTTATTTAGATCCTGTACTAGTTTTGTAAATGCCGATAATGTTTTCGTATTTGCATCAGATTTATCAGTGTTATTTGCAGCAAGATCATTGAACATACTTTGTGCCGTAGTAGCAAGGCCTATTGAATTTTCATAAGCATTTTGATCTACTACCGTACTAGACATTGAAGACATACCTGACATTCCAGACATACTACCTCCTGACATGTTCATTTGTGACATGTCGTTTAGATCAGTTGGTGAATTTATCGCCACACCATATTTCTCCAACGCATCTTTTAACACAAATACAACAGCCAGTGCTTGTACTGTTGAATTATCAAGCTTATCTTTGTCAACTCTCACCGGTATTGATTCATCAAGATATGCATCAAGTTTTGAAACATCAGTATTTACAGCAATTTGATTTCCGGTCTTGGCATCAGATATAGTAGTATTCATAGTAGATGGAATTTCAGTTTGTAACAAAGTATTCCTTTCGCCCATTTCCAGAGTATCATTTGCATTCCAGTATACACCCAATGCATTAGAATAGTAACTAATTACGTTTGTATTACCAACATGTTTTGCAATCAATCCCACTTCTGTTTTAATTTCCATCATTTTGGCAAGCCATGATGCACTTTCGTCTCCACCAAAATTGTGTGCAAATGCAGGATGTGTATACATCAAGCCAGACGCAATAATCACAGATAACAATATCGCAATTAATTTACTACTCACATAAAGTAAAAATCAGTACCATTTAAAATGCTTTTAGTACAACAGTCGAATATCAAATTCTTTGAAAATTCAAGCCAAGCAAAATGATAAAATGCATTCGGTAATTGTACCACAAATTGAGCAAGAACAATATATTAAATTAGATATCGTAATTTCATCAAATGTTCAAGTTTAATAAAAAAACAAAATTACAACTAATTCTTACCACCATAGTGATTTCAGCCATCATCATAATTCCAAGTGCTCCAAAATCTTATGAACATGCATTTGTGGAAAAAAGCTATCCTTTTGCATCACAGTCACTTTCAGCACCACCATCCGAGGTGGATGTATACTTTAGCGATCCAGTAGATATCAGATATAGTGAGATCAAAGTTTTAGATTCAGACGGAAACCAAATTCAAGAAAATGATCAACATTATATCAATAATGATCAAACTGCACTGAGTGTATCACTCCCATTAAATATAGAAAATGGAATATACACGGTATCAACAAAGGTTTTAGATCAGACAGACGGTCATGTCACCGAAGATGCATTTGCTTTTGGAGTAGGACAGGATGTTCCAAAAAGCATTGCAAATAGTCTAACATTAAACAGTTATCAAAATGTTTCAATACCAGAAACTTTAGCAAGATTCCCATCTCTTTTAGGTCAAGTCATTGTGACTGGTATTGCAGCATCTACCCTGTGGTTATGGAACCCAATATCCAGAATACCAAGATTGAGCGAGTCATTGTTACAGATTAGAGTCAAGATTGACACTAGCATGACAAAGATGGTAGTGATCGGTTCCATCATCACATTAGCAGCAGGCTTTGCAATGATAATTGTACAGGCTTGGTCCATAAATGCAAGTATTCTTGATGCAATCTCAACCAAATTTGGGAATATTTGGATTCTAAGAATGCTCGCATCATCAGTGCTGTTTGTTTTATCATTTACAATATATCAAAAAATAAGAAAGACTCCAACAATCATTGCAAAAAAATATTCATTATTGTTACTTGGCACAAGTCTTTTGGTACTATCAACTACAAGTCTAATTAGTCACGGATCAGCCACCGGACAGATAGTACCACTATTACTTGACTTTTGTCACAATGTATTCGCATCATTGTGGATTGGTGGAATAATTTATCTAGCATTTGTTGTCATGCCACAAATAAAACAAATTACAAATTTCAACCTAAGTCTATCCACATTATTTATTCTCATTCCAAGATTCTCAACGCTTGCAATTACAGTACTTGGTGCAGTTTTAATCACAGGCCCATTTTTACTTTACACATTAGAAAACAATC
>DATEZN010000073.1:0-3247 GCA_035255545.1 Nitrosotalea sp.
TGTTATCAAATAATTTGAATTTTATCTCTCCAAATTTTGTATCAATCACTGCAATGTTTCCACCAGTACCTGCAGTAACTGCAGGTGTTATTGTAGTGGAATTATTTGCTTGCAATGTACTTGAGCTATTTCCTACTGTGCTTGTTGATATTCCCGATTGAGGCTTGTAATCTAGATTAACTTGGTAAATCAATACACCTGAAAAGACACCCGAGTCTTTTCTATCCAAGCTTGGAGATGAATATACCAGACGTAGTGGTCCAGTTCCATTTGCTGGATATTTGATAGTCTTTGAGTAAATTGCAGTATAGCCTGTAGTATAGGTAGGCGACTCGTTGTGAGTATTTGGATCATAGTATGTTACTGGAGCAAACGGGAACATTTTGCCAAGCAAAGTATTTTGCCAGAAATAGTCAGTTGGTGTAAAGTCATCATCTTGCAGATATTTAGTTGAATCAAGTCCTCCTATTTTCATAAACCACTGTTTCTTGCTCTCGTCTCCTCCGCCTCCAAGTATGTAGAGGTCCTGGTTACTTGAGGTGAACTTTTGGCCTACAACATAAACTAGGACATAGTTTGCACCTGCTTTGTTCAGCATATTCCATGCCTCATCAGGAGAACTCATGAGAATTCTTGCAATGTTTGCAATTACACTTGTATCAATTGTGGCATTATCAGCAAGTGTAGTTCTACCTCCCAAAGTCTGTATCCAATATCCATAGTCCCACCAAGAAGCAACTACAGAATTTGTCGGAGTGTTATTTTTAATCCAGTTCATAGCATCTGGCCAGTCATTAGTAGCAATGGCAAAATTTGATCCTCCGTTAAGAATTGTGGGTGGAGACTTTGTTATTGAGATCCAGTTTGCATCGGCAGGATACAAAGCTGGAACAACTAGTAATGCTACAACGACTGCAACAAAGGCTATCTTTGGAACTCTTCCAAGCAAGTCGATTGTCTTCTTTGTTGGAGTTTCTTTTCTGCCTCCTTTCTTTGATGTCTCCATTACTTGGACCGGTTTGTTGCCGTCTCGTTTGAAAACCTCTGCTACAAGTACTGCAAGACCTATGGATGAAAGTATGATTACAGAAGTTGCCGTAAGTAATTCCAATCTAGAGAAAGTTGATCCCGCGTATGCACCAGCTATACCAATTATCAATGCAAATACAATCATTTCATTTCTAAGCGAAAATCTCGATGCATCTGGATCTCCATTCTTTTTCCTAAACACAAGCCAGATTCCAAGGCCCGCAAAAATCATCAGTATCGAAAAGTAGCTAAAGTTTTGTGCAAGTGTTGGAGTTGCATGTTCTGCAACAGAGTCAACCAAGGGATCTTCTGAAGTCAAAAATGGATTCATTGCATTGAGATAACGGAAGCTTACAGAACCAAAGGAGGTCACAGATAAGACTGCACCGCCTATTATCAACAATGCAACCATGACAAGTAGACCGTTTCGTATACGATGTTGTTCCTTGCTATACTTTTGAATGAAAATTATTATGACAAGCAACAGGGTAGGGCCAATCATTGCCAGCCCCCTTGCACCAAACACAAAGGACGGTCCAGGTCTTGCAAACAGTCCTCCAGATATTATCATGGTTACTGCTACAAACAATGGAACTGCCCAGAGTAAGAAATTATGATCTTTTCGTAGGAAAGGCAACGCAATAAAGAACAGGCCAAGCGGAAGCAGGAAGAATTCAATTCCACCCCAAGATGCAAAGCCTATTGCAAGAAAGAATCCACCACCTACCAATTTAGATATGGCAATTTTCTTGTTTTTTGATTTTATTGCACTAAGAAATAGGTATACTCCTAACAGTCCATAAAACAAACCAAGCGGTTCAGACTTGAACCAGCCAATTGTTCCCCTGACTATAATTGGCGGAGATAGAGCAAAAAAGAGAGATGCAAAGAGTCCCGCACTTGTACCACCTAAAACTCTCACTAGAGCAAATACTACTATTGCAGTCATTGAACCAAAGACTACAGGGAAAATTATGGTAAAGTCATAGAGACTCATTCCACCGCCAAATATTTTATACATGACAGCATCTGTTATATGCAAAGGAACTTGTGATGTGGAAAAAACATCTCGTCCAGTTGGATACCAACTCATGGTATCGTGCCAATGAATGTACGCGTTCAGTCCATTGTCAAGCAAGTACTGTGTTGCGCGATAATTAAAGAACGGATCAAATTCGTTTAGTTGAAATCCATAATCAACAGCCTGGGATCTGACCATTGCAGAAATGGAAAATGAAATTGCAAGAATTCCAATTACAAGAAGATGCCTCAAATGAAAGTCAAACTTTCGTACACTGAACAGTTTGGCATCTTGAATCAAGTTAATTTTTTGGTGAATGCATTCTGTTTATAAATCCATGGCGAAAAGATCGTTAAAGTTATTCCAAATAACAGAACTAGAGCACAAATTGTAAAGTTATGCCTGTAAAGATCTTTTGAGGTCAAGGAAGCAAGTATACTCTCATGTTTGTAATAGATTCACTATTCTTTTGTAACAATTTGAACATCACATGATTTTACCAGTTGTTTAAAATCATGGGCATCTTTTTCGCTACCAACAATTGTTCCATAATGCATCGGAATTGCAATCTTTGGTTTTATCTTCTCTATTGCTTTGGCTGCATCCTGTGCTGTCATTACATATGTTCCACTAACAGGTACAAGAGCAATATCAGGTCTGAGATCAGACATTTCTGGAATTATATCAGTGTCACCAGCATGGTATATCGTAACACCGTTCATTGATATCATAAAGCCTAGTTTACCATCTTCTTTTGGATGGAATGGTTTTTTGGTGTCAGGATTTATCTTGTCCAAATTATATGCAGGAATTGCTTTGATGATAACTCCATTCACAGTTTTTTCTTGCCCCGGAGAGATACCAATTTTTTCTTTAAAGGAGAACCCCTTCAACATGTCAATGCACTCATTTGCAGCAATGATGATAGTATCTCCCGTTGAGACATTTTTGATACCATCAATGTTGCAGTGGTCATAGTGATTGTGTGATATTAGAATCAAGTCAGCTTTTTCGTGTTTTGTTATTTTAAATGGATCAATGATTATCTTGACATTTCCAGCAAGCAGAAAAGAATCATGGCCAAGCCAGTGTATCTTGATTCCGTTATATTCAAACATGATTCCAGTTTTCGTTTTGCCAAAATTAAAGCTTACTTGGCTCAAGAACAATCTTGTCACTTGAAATAGAAAGAATCGA
>DATEZN010000074.1:0-4860 GCA_035255545.1 Nitrosotalea sp.
AACCTAAAGTTGAACTAAAACCAGAACCTAAAGTTGAACTAAAACCAGAACCTAAAGTTGAACTAAAACCAGAACCTAAAGTTGAACTAAAACCGGAACCTAAAGTTGAACTAAAACCGGACTCTGAACCAGAAATATCTGAAGATCCATTTGCCGGAATATCTACAAAAGATATTGAAAAATACTCTGATCTATTTGATGTGCCATCACCAGAAACTGATGGCCAAGCAAGGAAACTTGCATCTGATATTCGACAGTGGATTTCTGCTGGACGACCAAAAACTAAACAAAAAGATGAACCAAAAACAGAATCTAAATCTGAATTAAAAACTGAAAAGGAAACAAATGAAGAGTCAAACGATGAGAAGCCTATAAAGAAACGTTCGTTATTTGGATGGATGAAGAAATGAAAGTAAAAACAAAAGATCTGCTTACGCTAAATGAATTGAATAAAAATGAATTACTTGGAGTAATCGATAGTGCTATAAAACTAAAAAAAGATTTGAAAAAAGGAATCTCAAAACCACTTCTAAAAAATAAAACACTAGCAATGATTTTTCAAAAGCCTTCAACTCGTACTCGAGTAAGCTTTGAAACTGGAATGTTTCAATTGGGTGGACATGCCCTCAATTTGTCTGCAGATGATTTACAGCTAAAACGTGGTGAAACAATAGAAGATACTGCCAAGACTCTCTCAAGATATGTTGACGTAATCATGGCTAGGGTGTATTCTCATGATGAAATAGAAATATTGGCAAAAAATTCAACAGTTCCTGTAATAAATGGACTCTCGGATTCATTTCATCCTTGTCAGATATTAGCAGATCTTATGACAATCAAAGAGAAAAAGAAAAAACTTGAAGGATTAAAAATTGCATGGATAGGAGATGGAAATAATGTATGCAATTCTATGATTTACGGATGTGCAAAAACATCTATTGACATTAGTATTGCAACTCCCAAAGGGTACGAGCCAAATCGTGATGTAATAAAAGAATCAAAAAAATTCATAGATATTCAACTATTGAGCGATCCAGTATTAGCAGTAAAAAATGCCGATGTTGTGGTAACTGACACATTTGTTTCAATTCATCACCAAGCAACCGATAGGACAAAGGATTTTCTACCTAGTTTTCAAGTAAACTCTAATTTGATGAAAAAAGCAAATCATGATGCAATTTTCTTGCATTGTCTTCCTGCAAAAAGAGGTCAAGAGGTTACAGGTGAAGTAATTGATGGTCCACAATCTGTAATATGGGATGAAGCCGAAAATAGACTTCATGCTCAAAAGGCATTGATGGCTTCGTTGCTCAGAGTCTAACGTTTATAAGAGCTTCACCAAAATTTTTTGTAAATAGGTTTAGCAGATGGCATATTCACAAATATTACGTAGATCTAGGGATGAGAAGACCAACTATAAGAAAAGAAGACATCTTCTTATGGGTAGACGAGACTTTATCACAGTTCAGATATCCAACGAAAATACCCTTGTACAAATTCATAAACCTGAAATGGAAGGTGACAAGGTTCTTTCATCAGCTCATTCTCGATCGCTTCTAAATAAGGGCTGGAAGGGATCTAGAAAAAGTATACCTGCAGCATATCTCACTGGTTACTTGGCAGGTAAGAAAGCACTTGCAAGTGGAACAAAGAGTGCAGTACTTTATACTGGTACTAGAAAATATACGCAAAGAATTGCAGCAGCATTGAAAGGAATAATAGATGCAGGTGTAGAAGTGCCAGCAGACGCAGAAACTTTTCCATCTGAAGAGAGGATTAGTGGCAAGCATCTTAAAATTGCAAATGAAATTGATAAAGTAAAATCTGCAATAGATAATGAGGTTAAATCCAAATGAGTAGAACAGAACAGAGATCAAGACCACCGAGAAGAGAACCAGAACAAATATGGACTCCAAGAACAAAATTGGGGACACTAGTGGCAACTGACAAGATTACATCCATGAAAGAAATTTATGAAAATGGTTATAGAATTCAAGAAGCTGGAATTATTAAAAAATTATTGCCAGGAATTAAAACTGAAGTAATAGATGTTGGAATTGTTCAAAAACAGACAACCAACGGTGAGTATACTAGATTTAAAGCACTTGTTGCAGCAGGCGATGAAAATGGTTGGTTAGGAATAGGACAAGGCAAATCAAAACAAATGCGAATCGCAATTGAAAAAGCAACAAATCAAGCTTATCTTAATGTGAGTCCAGTAAAACTTGGCTGTGGAAGTTGGGAATGTAGATGTGAACAAGGTCACTCAGTTCCATTCAAAGTTAGGGGAAGAGGTGGAAGTGTTACAGTGGAAGTTATTCCAGGCCCAAGAGGTCTTGGTCTTGTAGCAGGTGGAAATATTAGAAATCTTCTAAAATTAGCCGGTTTAAAGGATGCATGGACAAAAAGTACAGGGTCAACAAACACCATGACTTCTACATCACGAGCTGTTCTGGACTGTTTGAGACAAACATTTAGTCAGGGTTGAATGAAGATATGGGTAAAGCTTTCTTAATAGTTAGAATGAAGGGAACTGTCAATGTTCCTTATTGGGCCAACACTACAATGGATCTTCTAAATTTGGATAAAAGATTCCGAGCTACAATAATTCCCGAGAAAGATAATACAAAAGGAATGCTTGATAAAATTAAACACTATGTATCATGGCAGGAAATTGATGTATCCACCACAAAAGAATTGTTGGAGAAAAAGGCACGCAAGGGTGGATATCAAAAAATTACTGAAGCAGATATGGCTCAATTAGGATTCAAAAATACTGATGAACTTGCAAAATCACTTGCTGAAGGTTCTGTTACATTATCTAAATTAAAACCACTCAAGCCATGGTTTGCTCTATCACCACCCAAACATGGATTCAAACGAAATACCAAGAAGATGTATGGAGAAGGAGGAGTTCTTGGTAGTCACAAAGAACTTCTAGCACAAGTGAGATTAATGATGTAAAATGCCAACAAGAACTAGAAAAACAAGAAAATACCGAGGAAGCAGACACTGTGGTTGGGGACAAATAGGTCAGCACAGAGCAAGTGGTCACAAAGGAGGTCTTGGTCAATCTGGTTTACACAAACATCATTTCATAAGGATGCTACTGACTGATCCGAAACATTTCGGTCATGATTCCACTCACCCACCACATCCAAATCTTGTCCGTAAATGGGTCAGCGTAAGAGATTTGGATGATATCTTTGCAAAATCTGGAAAACAGGAAGGTGGAAAGAAATTGATAGACCTTACTGAACTAGGCTACGACAAGCTGTTAGGAGGAGGACAGACTGAAAATGCTTATGTTGTTAAGGTGGAAAAATTCTCTGCTTCCGCCGAAGAAAAGGTAAAACAATCTGGTGGCGAGGTGCAAGCAGTAGCTTGACAGCGGAAGAAGGTACAGCCTCTGCCGGTTTTTTAAAAACTATTATCTCAAAAGCTGAAGTCTACATTCCACAAGTACCAAAACCGAAAAAGAAAATTTCACTTCAAGTCCGTTTGATGTGGTGTGGAATTGCATTGTTCATTTACATGATAATGGGTCAGACTCCGCTGTATGGAGCATCTACACCATCTTTTGATTTTCTTGCATTTGCTAGAGTAATTTTTGCCTCACAACAAGGTACATTGATAGAACTTGGAATAGGACCTATTGTTACTGCCGGACTCTTGATGCAACTTTTAAAAGGTTCTGAGATATTTCATCTTGATTTTAAAAAGCCAGAGGATAGAGAACTATACCAAACAGCAACTAAAATTGTTACTTACATAGTAATCATAGCCGAATCTTCTTTGTATGGAATGGCAGTTTATGGACCAAGAATGCCAAATCACGAAGCTATCTTCATTCTAATTGGACAGCTAATAGGCGCATCTGTGATAATCATGTTACTTGATGAACTAGTTCAAAAAGGATGGGGACTTGGCAGTGGAATTAGTTTGTTCATTGCGGCAGGTGTAGCACAACAGGTGGTTTGGAGTTTGTTTAGTCCAGTACCTGCAGGAGATGGAGGTCCAGTAGGTGTATTTGCAAATATTATACATGGTGCACTGCATCATGACTTTTCTAATCTCTTTTTCAGATCTAATCAGCTGCCTGGTATATTTGGTCTACTCATAACAGCTGGAGTATTGTTGATTCTTGTCTATACGCAAGGAATCAAGATCGAAATACCAATCGTATCTACAAAATACAGAGGATTCTCTGCAGTGTATCCAATCAAGTTGATGTATGTGTCCAACATTCCAGTGATTTTGGCTTCTGCACTTACTGCTAATGCTGTATTTGTGGGGCAAATAATGTGGGCTAACTTTAACCCCAGAAATGCAAACCCCATAATGAATTTCTTGGGAATGTTCGATCCTACCTCTCCATCCACTCCTACTGGAGGTATACTTTACTATGTTACAGCACCACGTGGCCTTGATATTGTTGCATTAGATCCAACTAGAGCTGTTTTGTATATTTTATTCATGGTTGGAATAGTTGTCTTATTTGGTAGATTGTGGATTGAACTTGGAGGTCTTTCTGCAAAGAGTGCAGCCAAGAACTTGCTTGATGCTGAAGTACAGATCCCTGGCTTTAGACGTTCAAACCAACCTGTTGAAAACCTACTTCAAAAATACATTCCATCTGTCACTATAATTGGTTCTATCATACTGGGATTGTTAGCTGGTACTTCTGATGTACTAGGAACATTTGGATCAGGGACAGGAATGTTGTTAACAGTTGATATCTTGATTAACTATTACAATTTACTTGTTCGAGAAAGAGTCGAAGAAGTAATGCCTACCCTGGGTGCATTGCTTGGCAGAAAGTAATCGCGTCATAATTGTGGGAATTCCAGGTGTTGGAAA
>DATEZN010000075.1:0-7936 GCA_035255545.1 Nitrosotalea sp.
TAACAAGTTCTCTTCCTACAACAATTCTAAAGGAAATGTTAGATGTCTTGTCTGAAGCTGATATGTTGTATGGAAAAATAATGAGAAAACAGGAATGGCGACTCTTACGATATCTAGATGGTATTTTATTAAAATTATACAAACCAGGATTGGCAATAAAATATTCCAAGTTTAATCTTCCATGGCCTACCCTTAATAGAATAAGATGGGATGGTATGGCAATCAAGGGATTGACTGGAAATCTTGCAAGACAAATGCATGTATCACGCAGTACGTTCTCAACTTTTTATCTTCCATATCTTCTCTATTGTATAAAAAACAAGTCTATTGAAATGGATCTAAATGAAACTGATAACGCAATAATCCAAAAGGAATTAGTTTTGATAAAATGAGCTGGCGTTCAATACCGATGAAATTTCCTGGTACATGTCTTGTTTGTAATAAAAAGATCGAAGTCAATGAGGTAGCTCTGTGGGCCAAGGGATTGGGAGTAAAACATCAGGCTTGTGCTGAAGTAAAACAACTAAAATGCATAGTCTGTGGAGGCCCTGCAGGATGTCCTGATTGTGAATTTGCAGATAACTGTGATCTAGACAAAGTCTCTCAAATGTGCATATGTAAGAAATGCAGTGAAGAAAAAGATGCTTTTTCACAGTATCAAATTTCTGTACTAAAGCGATATCCAATGTTGAATCTTAAACAGTAGGCAAAGATCTATTCTGGCTAGAACTCGTGGCATGTTGTAAAACCTTAAAATCTAACCCCTAAGATTGAAAAACAAATGACAAAGCCTACCACAAAGATAGCTCCATTAGATCCAGCTTTCCATGGGGAATCCAATTATGAAGTAGGACTAGAGGATCTTCTTGTGGAAAAGAGAAATTTGGTTGCAAAAACAGAGGCAGAACCACAGGCCACAAAGGAAACCATCCAGTCTACAAGAGAAGAACTCCAAGTTATAGAAGGACTGTGGGAGAATTACCATATTGGAATGAATGTTTTCCGTAACGCAAAGGGCGGCCGAGATGGTATTAGAGAAGTCAAAACTGATTAAATTAATATAGGTTGTAAATAGCCTCTAATTCGAATAATGCACTCTGAAAAGATAAAGAATTTTTTACATAAAAGAAGACAAGCAGAGCAAAGTGGCGGAGAAGAAAGAATTCAAGGCCAACATGAAAAAGGTAAGCTTACCGCTCGAGAACGAATTGACCTATTGCTTGATGAAGGAAGCTTTACAGAAATTGATGCCATGACAACTCATCATTATTATGAATTTGACATGCAGAACAAAAAATTCTTTGGGGATGGAGTGGTGACAGGATACGGAACTATACACGGAAAACAAGTTTTTCTTTTTGCTTATGATTTTACAGTTCTTGGTGGAACACTAAGTGAAATGGGTGCCAAGAAAATTACAAAAATTATGGATCATGCAGTCAAAGTTGGATGTCCTGTAATTGGAATAATTGATTCAGGTGGTGCAAGAATTCAAGAAGGAATCCTAAGCCTTGATGGTTTTGCTAGTATATTCTATCATAATCAACTTGCATCTGGAGTAGTTCCTCAAATTACTATTAGTGTAGGACCATCAGCAGGTGGTGCAGTATATTCTCATGCGATGACAGACTTTGTAATAATGGCTGACAAGATCTCTACCATGTTTGTAACAGGTCCAGAGGTTGTCAAGACAGTTCTTGGAGAAGAAGTATCTTTTGATGAGCTTGGAGGTGCAATGTCACATGGAAGAAACAGCGGTGTTGCACATTTTGTAGGAAAAAATTAGTATCACTGTATGGATATTGTTAAGACACTCTTGTCATATATTCCTCAAAACAGTACAGAAGAAGCACCTATTGTAGAAACTGGTGATGATCCAAACCGACTAGACAACAATCTCATAAACATAATTCCGGAAAATCCTTTACAACCATACGACATGAAAGAAATCATATCCTCTATTGTTGATAATCATGTATTCTTTGAGATACATGAATTATTTGCACCAAACGTTGTAATTGGATTTGCAAGACTTCATGGAAAAACAATAGGAATTGTTGCAAACCAGCCAATGGTGTTGGCAGGAGCACTAGATATTGATTCGTCTAACAAGGCATCTAGATTCATCAGATTCTGTGATTGCTATGGTATTCCAATTATTACACTAGTCGATACTCCTGGATATATGCCTGGAACTCAGCAAGAACATGCTGGAATTATCCGTCATGGAAGTAAACTCTTGTATGCTTATTGTGAAGCTACAGTGCCAAAAATCACTCTTATCATAGGTAAAGCCTATGGTGGAGCCTACATTGCAATGGCAAGCAAGAATCTGGGAACTGATGTTAATTATGCGTGGCCTACTGCACAAATAGCAGTACTTGGTTCTGAGGCAGCTGTGCGAATTATGAATAGAAAAGAACTTGATTCTGCAAAAGATCCTGCTGCATTAAAAAAACAACTTGTTGATAATTTCACCGAAAAATTTGCTAATCCTTACGTAGCTGCATCATATGGTACGATTGACTCTGTGATTGATCCTGCTGAAACACGACCTGCTCTAATTCGTGCCTTGGATGCCTTGGCAAATAAAAGGGAAAGAAGAGTTCCACGAAAACATGGGAATATTAATCTCTAGAAAGATATGATAAAGAAAATTTTAATCTCAAACAGGGGCGAAATTGCAATCCGTGTAATCAAGACATGTAATGCATTAGGAATAAAATCAGTAGCAGTTTATTCTGATGAAGATGTAAATTCAAAACATGTCAAGATGGCTAGTGAAGCATATCATATAGGTCCTGCATCTCCTGCACAGAGCTATTTGAACATGGAAAAAATAGTAGAAACTGCAATTAGCTCTGGTGCTGATGCGATTCATCCGGGATATGGATTTCTTTCTGAAAATGCAGACTTTGCAGATCTTTGTGAGAAAAATAATCTCAATTTCATAGGACCTTCTGGTAAATCAATGAGACTCTGTGGTGACAAAATGGAATGCAAAGATGCAATGATAAAAGCCAAAGTTCCAACTGTACCTGGAAGTCCAGGAATTGTAGAAGAGGTTGAAAAAGCATTAAACATTGCACACGACATTGGATATCCTGTTCTACTCAAATCAGTTTTTGGTGGAGGAGGTAGAGGAATTAGACTGGTGCACAATGAAAAAGAATTGAGGGAAGCCTTTGAGATTGCTTCTGGAGAATCTAAAGCAGCATTTGGGAAATCTGCACTATTTGTTGAAAAATTCCTTCCAAAAATAAGACACATCGAACTTCAGTTAGCACGTGACAAGCATGGAAATGCAGTACATATCTTTGAACGAGAGTGTTCTATTCAAAGAAGACACCAAAAACTCATAGAAATGTCTCCATCTCCAGTAGTTGATCAAAAGACACGTGACCAAATAGGCGAACTAGCAGTAAATGCCGCAATTGCTGTTGATTATCTTAATGCTGGAACTGCAGAATTTCTAAGATTAGATGATGGAACCTTTTACTTTATAGAAATAAACGCAAGATTACAAGTTGAACATCCTGTGACTGAGCTAGTTTCAGGTCTTGATCTTGTCAAATTACAGATTGACATTGCAAATGGAAAAGAAATTCCTTTCAAACAAAAAGATCTCAAAGTAAATGGTTGTTCCATAGAATGTAGAATAAATGCAGAAGATACATTTCTAGACTTTGCACCCTCAACTGGAAAAATATGGGATGTTGATATTCCATCAGGCCCTGGAGTACGAGTGGATACATATCTCTATCCGGGTTGTACTGTATCGCCTTACTATGATTCACTTATGGGTAAACTCATCACATGGGGACAAAACTTTGAAGAAGCTAGACAAAGAATGACACTAGCACTATCTGATTTCTATATTGAAGGTGTTGAAACTGCCATACCACTGTACAAGACTATCTTGAACAGCAAGGAATTCATCAATGGTGACTTGTCAACAGATTTTCTTGATAGATTCAAGATATTAGACAGGTTACAGAGTGATTTGAAAAATGAGGCATCAGAAAAATCAGAACCTGCACTAGCTGCAACACTCATACATTCAGAATTTCTTAAAAACAAGATAAAATCACGCAAAGAACACAACATTAGATGGAAAACACAAGTGGACAGGCATTGATATGAAATTCAAACTAGAGAATACAGGTGAAAATTTAGATGGCGAAATTGTAAAGTCCGTTGGAAATAATGAGTTTGTACTAAAAATACAAGGAAAAGAACGTGACCTCAAAATCGTAACTATGACTCATGACAAGGTAGAGTTTATGCTAGATAGTGTTTATCACATTACAAAATACCTCGAAAATAGTACTAACCGAATTACACTTGTAGTGGATGGTGTAAAACTGACATTTAACAAACGTCCAGAAATGGACAAAATTGTTTATAAAAACTCTGGAGCAGATTCTACCTCTGACTCTCAAATAAATCTAAAAAGTCAAATTCCTGGTAGAGTTGTGTCGATAAATGTGGCTGCTGGCGATAATGTCAAGAAAGGAGACATAGTTTGTGTTTTAGAATCTATGAAAATGCAAATTTCAATCAAATCTCATAAAGACGGTGTTGTAAAATCCATAAAAATGAAGCAGGGTTCATCAGTTGCAAAAAATGATGTACTTGCAGAGATTGAATAAATATTTTTAAAATTATTGACACGTCATTTCATGTTTTATTGTTGAATAGAATTTGTTAATGATTATGAATTTTTGTACCTGTGATGTGTTTGTAGGATTAACTCTGTTTGGTGCTATCTTTTGTTATGATGAATTTGCCATCAAATATGGAACTGTTTGTAATAGTCACTTCTTTGTTTTTATCTAGAATAGTTGTAAACTCTGAAGTTATCTTGATGACAATTCCAGTGTATTTGTCTGATGAATTTTTCAATTCAATATTGTCACCTTCATTGTATGGTAGACGATAATTTAGTGGAATTTCTTTTATGATTCGTACATTGCCTTGTATTATTGCATTATTTGGTACCACGTATTCTGTACCATGATCTGTGATTATCTTTGTATACAACATGTTAATTTCCTCAACTTTTCCGTGTATGTTATCATTTACTATTGTGATTGAATCGCCAATCTTGGCTGGAAATGTAGTAAGCATCAATCCTCCTGAAAATATGTTACCAACTATTGTTGATACTCCAATACCTACAATAATTGCTGCAACTCCTCCACCAACTAGAATCTCTTGTGGTTCTATATTCCACTCATATAGCAAAGATATACTTGTCATCAATGCTATCACTATTATGGAAAAAAATGAAATGCTTGCAGAGAATTGTGCTGGCATCTTATTTGAAAATCTTTTGAGAATACGTCTGATGGCAGTAATGATTGCTAACGCAAGTATTATGGTAACAATTGTTTTTGTTACCTGAATGTGTATGTGTTGAAATCCCATTACGGGCGCAACAAACATTTCAAAAATGTATAAACTAATCCAAGCTATTATTGCTACAATTATTGCCTTTATTGTTAGATTGGTAAATTCATGTCTCAGCGATTTTTGTTTTAATTCATGTGACTGTAGTTTAGATGTATTGTCTCCATGATCATTTTGTTTTGGAGCAGTCATCTGATCCTAGTCTTGTTCTTGATATTTAGATTTTGGTAATTTCAAGAATACCTAATTGATACATGATGTATTTTAAAAATAAATTAAAAGAGATTTCGCTTTATTTCTTGAGAAAGTCTATGATCTCTTGATAGTTTGGTTCTATCAATGGATTATCTGAAACCCATTTGTAAACTATGTTTCCGGTTTCATCTACTATGAATACAGATCTCTTTGCTGCATCGTATCCTTTTACATGCAACAAGTCTGGCATTAGGATGTCATAATCTCTTATTGTCTGACTCTTGTAGTCTCCAAGTACTGGAAAATTAAGATGTTGAGATTCTACAAATGCTTTATTTGCAAATGGACCATCATTGCTAATTCCTATTACTTGAGCACCAAGTTTTGATATTTGATTCCATTCGTCTCTGAAAGTGCACATTTCCTTTGTACATACAGGAGAACTTGCAGCTACAAAGAATGACAGGACTACTTTTTTTCCTTTAAAGTCGTCTAGGCTTTGCATTTTTAATTCTGTATCTACTAATGTAAAAGGCGGTGCTTTTTGTCCAACATTTACCATAAAGTATGTTTTGATATTGTCATATATCAATCATTTTAGAAATTAAGTGATTGAAATCGATCAATATGTAAAATTGAAGATATTATTAATTTTCAGCAAAATTGTTGAAAAATTTGTTGGCAATGAAAATTATGATCGTATAATGTGCATAGATTTTTATACTCTCCGACTGGCTTGTTAGCTACTTTGGTAGGAGAAGCTGCTAGTAGTTTCAGTCCAATCTTATTGTTATTCACATTTGCAATTGTGGCAACAGGGCCAACCCTAATTCTTTCTAGAATGATTGCACCAAGACGTACTCCTAATCCAGTCAAGTTTTTGCCTATGGAATCTGGCCAAGTCCCACAAGGAGAGGGACGTACACATTTCATGATGCAGTATTATTCATTTGTCTTGATGTTTGTTGTATTTGATGTTGCATCGATCTTTTTGTATGCCTGGGGAAGTAGCATTCTTGATTTGCCAAAGTCCGCAACTCTTCCAATAATAGGATTCCTCGCAATAATTTTTGCAGCATTTGCCTTTGCATTGTACCAAGCAGGGAGAAAGGACATTTGGTAACTTTTAAATCAAATATCACAAAGATTCGGGATAGGGAAGAATAATGCTAAAAGAATTACTTAACCAAGATACTGCACCTCATGCCACTAATGTTCTAATTGGAAAGCTTGGTGATGTTCTCATCAAGGCAGTGGGAAAACCATTTGACATGGCTATCAACTGGGGTAGAATCTACTCATTGTGGCCAGTACATCTTGAGACTGCATGCTGCAGTGTAGAATTTGGTGCAGCCTCTAGTCCTAGATACGATGTTGAAAGATTTGGTATCATTGAGGCATTTGGTTCTCTCCGACAATGTGATCTCATAGTTGTAATGGGAACAATTACCAGAAAAATGGCTCCTAGATTAAGAATGGTCTATGATCAAATGCCTGATCCAAAATATGTCATAGCAATGGGTGCATGTGCAATAACTGGCGGATTATACTTTGACTCGTATAACGTACTACCTGGAATTGATGGAATTCTTCCAGTTGATGTTTATGTTCCTGGATGTCCACCAAGACCTGAAACATTAATTCAAGGATGCATGTTACTTCAAGAAAAAATAAAACGGACGAAGGCTAAATAACAATGAGCTCTGGAACCGAAAAGGACGTAGAAGTTAAAGATACTACAGAGGAACATTCTGACAATTCTGAAAATACTAAGTCTGATTCAATGTCCAAAGGCGATGCAAAAAAATTCTATGAAGAAAAAGGATTGGACTTGTCTCCCGATGTTCCTGTTAAACCTAAACCAATTCCAGTATTTGAAAAATCTTTAGCAGATAAAATTTCCTCAAAATTTGGTGATAAGATACGTGTGGATTATGTAAGAGCTGACAGAATTAGAGTAACTACTAAAAGAGAAGACATAATCGATGTTGCTAAATTTATACGAGATGAACTAAAGTATGATCACGCAGAATCTGTATCAGGAGTTGACTATCCGGATTCAAGTGAAATTGAAGTTATTTATCATCTAGGATCTTATACTGATGAAAAACTTGGAAGACAAATTTTTGCACTTGCAACTCGAGTTCCAAGGGAAGACGTTCCAAATCCAGGTTCCGATGCAACAAGAACTCCATCATTGCGTGATGTGTTTTATAGTGTAGAATTTCATGAAAGAGAGTGTTTTGAAATGTTTGGTGTATACTTTGAGGGTCATCCTGATATGAGACGATTACTTTTGCCAGAGGATTGGGCAGATATACCACCATTT
>DATEZN010000076.1:0-2412 GCA_035255545.1 Nitrosotalea sp.
CCATTGGATATGTAGAATTGGCATATGTCTTCCAAAATAAAATGACATATGCATTTGTCCAAAACGCTGATGGTAATGCATTTGTGGAACCCACTCTTGATAGCGTTGCAGCTGATGCTGCAGCAGCTGGTGGAAACCTGCCTACGGCTGATGGTGACTGGAGTAAAGTGTCTATAGTGAATGAACCTGGAAGTAATTCCTATCCGATATCAACACTAACTTATGTGATGATATACAAGGATTTGAGTACAGTAAATGGGGAAACACAAGACAAGTCTACTCAAGTGCTTGATTTTCTTAACTGGATAATCAATGATGGTCAACAATATGCTTCAGGTTTGCTGTATGTACCTCTGCCGGATTCAATAAAGAAGATTGATGAAGCTGGACTTGCCGAAGTATCATTTTCTGGAGGAACCGTTCCCGAATTTGGTCCAGTTGCAGCTCTAGTTCTTGCAATTGCAATTGTATCTATAATTGCAGTTTCATCAAAGTCTAGAATTGGATTCAGTCCAAAAATCTAAAGCTCTTTTCTTTTTTTATTTTAAAAAATTACAAGTACATAGATTTTTTATTTTTGAATTTATTGTTATAACATGTTTTTCGTGGCACACATGGATCGGAAAGTGAATTACATACGTACACATAGCATATAGCTATTTACGTGATCTATGTCGATTATATGTAAATAAACAAATCTTTCACAACCCTTTGATGACAAATAAAATCTTGTTAGGATTAGCATTGATGCTAGTTCTAATAATGCCGACAACTGTTCTTAGTGCACGTGCAGACACTACGCCACCACCAGCACCTGCTGATGGTGACAAGTTCAACTACAATGCAGGGGGATCAACTTTCGCATTTCCAATCATCGACAAATGGAGAGTACAATATCATGATCTATATCCTGGAATCACGTTGAATTACCAACCAATTGGTAGTGGTGCAGGCATTAAGCTGTTTACAGCCAAAAAAGTAAGCTTTGCAGGAACCGATGCACCTTTGCAAGCATCAGATATCAAAAAGGCTCCAAAAGGAACATTAACTATTCCAGAGTCTATGGGTGCAATAGTTGTTACATACAATCTTCCAGGAGTTCAGAAAAATGGACTCTTGTTAACTGGAGATGTGGTGGCAAAAATTTTCTTGGGTCAAATCATTTACTGGCATGACCCTGCTATTGTAAACCTACAAACTGATCCAACAATTGCAAAAGCATTAGCAGCCGATAGAAACAAGATAATCATTGTTCACAGATCTGATGGATCCGGTACAACATTTGCATTCACAGGCTATCTTTCACAAGTTAGCTCTGATTGGAGTGCAAAAGTAGGACATTCTACATCTGTTCCATGGCCAACAGGCATGGGCGGCTCGGGTAACGCAGGAGTAGCTGCAGTAGTAAAGAAAGTTCCAGAATCTGTAGGATATGTAGAATTGGCATATGCCAAGACTAACAAATTGGCATCAAAGATTCCAATGACATACGCCTATATTCAGAACCATGACAAGACTGCATTCCTTGATGCTAACTTGACCACAACCGCAGCAGCTGCATCTGGAGTCATATCCACATTGCCAGCAGCTGATGGAGTATGGAGTAGTGTGTCAATCAATAATGCACCTGGACCAAATGCATATCCGATTGCAACATTCACCTATCTATTGGTGAATCCAAACCTTGACCAACTCAAGGGCATGACTCAGCAAAAGGCACAGGATCTTGTACACATACTTTACTGGTTTGTAACCGACGGACAGCAATACGCTCCAAAACTATTGTATGTACCACTACCAAGTGCAGTACAAAACATAGATGAACAGGGTATTTCTGAAATAAAATTCAACGGACAACAGCTCTGGTCGTATCCATAAAGGATCTCTTTCCTTTTCTTTTTATTTTCTCTAGTTATTTATCATGTGATATGATTTTTTCTGTATTCTATGTTGGGATACTTGTTATGGAATTGTAATGAATTCTATGGTGTGCTACTGGATCTATTTGCACTCTACTAAAAGCAAAGATCTGCGTATCAAGTGTGATCGTATAATGCCTGATGAAAGCTGTAGAATTTGTGGAGGGGAACTTGCAAAACATCTTTGGTGTAATAAATGCCGAAAAACAATACAAAAAATATGCAAGATGTGTAGCAGACAAACATCTCCGCAACAACATACTGCATGTCACTCTGTGGTAGATTTGGGATACTTGACAAAGACTAGTATGGTAAGTTGAAAATCTAGTCTTTATTGAATATAAAAATAAGAAAAAAGGGTTAGTTCTTAACTATTGATTGTCGTAATGTCACTTTCATCTTGTATGCCGTGAGAATTTCCTTGCATCTGTTTCTTATGGTGACCTCAGTTATTCCTGCAACACTTGAGACATCTCTTTGAAGGATGCTCTGT
>DATEZN010000077.1:0-2203 GCA_035255545.1 Nitrosotalea sp.
AAGACTTCTTTACTCAAGTATATTTCCACCCTCCCAAAGTTGGAGTCTTTCTAATTTTTGTCTACGTCGTGACTCTTGTAAATCATTGTAAACTTTTCCATGAGTGCTACCACTTGAAATAGACGTTATTGCATTTACAGCGGATTTTAGCTGTGTTCCGTCTCCAATTATAGCAACAGTTCTACCATAAACAGATATTTTGGCACCGCTTAGGTCTTCCATATTTTTCCTAACACGACCACCTTCTCCGATTATTCTGCTCTTAATTCGCTCAATTTGAGCAGGTGATTTACCAGCAAATTGACGCAGATCCATCACATGTAATGAGGTTTCCTCTTGAACAAGACGCATTGCATTTTCTGCTGAGAATCCACGACCGATGGCCAGTACAATTTCTTCAGCCTTGAATGGCATTATATTTTCAACATCACCTACTCCCTTTATGACTGTCTCGCCTGTTTGACCATCAATGGTCAATGAGACAGAGCAAATTTTTTCTATTTTGGCTTTTATCTTTCCAGATTTACCAATCAATACACCAACACGATCAACTGGAATTAATATGATTTTCTCAAAGATCATTTTGTAACCCTCTCAAATACATCAATTGGATTGTCCACTGTGAGTCCTCTCTTAACAAAGAATCTTGTAATATTACTAATATCTCTTTCAAGAAATTCTTTTGTTTTAGGATGTCTTATATCTACTGCCGAGCCAAAGTCAAAAACCACCGGTCCTTCCGCGGTCTTGAAAATATTATACTCTGAAAGATCAGCATGGACAAGTTCGGCTTTTTGATATAGATCTGAAATGATTTTTATTGTTTTTTCATAGTCTGCATAATTTACTTCAGACTCAACCAATGTAGATGCAGGAACACCATTAGATCCTATAAACTTCATTATTAGAATATTTTTTACTACCGTTATTGGTTCTGGACACGATATACCAGTGTTAAAAGACTTGCTCAAATTACGAAATTCTTTTTTTGCCCATAATTCTACAAGAGATCTAGTCCCTTTTTTTATTCGCGTAAATCGCGGATCACCGATAAGATAAGGATAACGTTTCTTAAAGTTAGATGTAGTAACAAGATAAATTTTTACTGCAAGATCTTGACCAGAAGGATCTACTGCCCAATACATTTGTGATTCTTTTCCAGCACCTACTGCACCGTTGACATATGAGATGATGCCGTTGTTTATCATACGTGAAAGAAGCATTACAGTGGATTTATCGAATACGGCTTCAAGCACTTTGTCTTTATCAAATATGCCCTTCTCAGTTTTTCGCGCCCTTGCCATTCCGACAAGTCTAAGATTCATCTTTTTTGCAAGTTTGTCTTGTAACCCTAAATCAGATTCATCCAGAGTTGAATCTTCAGATTCATCATTTGATTCCAGTGAATCCACCAGATCATTTTCTTCTTGGACTTCATTGATTTCATCTGCAGAATCTTCATTCATCTTAATTTTGTTCCTAGTAACAATACAGTTTGTAATACAAACCTTGTAAAATTGATTGCTGTCAGAAATCTTGCGGTAATAGTCCCTTTTGTTTTAACATTTCAACTTGTGATAGAGTATATCTCCAAGTAATGTCTCCACGATCATCAGATCTGAAATCCCAAGGAGCAATTGTTACAACATCATTATCCCGTATCCAGATTTTTCTTTTCAATTTTCCTCTAATTCTACCCATTCTTGTCTTGTCATCAGTACACCTTACAAGTATATGATCACTGCCCAAAAGTTTTACAACTCTCCCCAACAGTTCGCCTTCACCAGGTAACTGCATTTCCTTTAATTCACTTTCGTTTAGTACTTTTCGCTTACCCAAAATTCTCAGACAACAATGTATTCAGTATGTATATAATCGTTGTATTTTCAAAATTTGAAAATTATAAGAAACGGAACGCCTTCGATTTCTTTTACACCTTTTGCAGATCCTATTCCCATTTTTATTGAAAGATCAATTGTTTTCTTACCAGCCATGTTGATTATTGAAGAAGTTCGTAGAAGAGATTCTGCTTCTTTTTCATCAATTACATGGTCTCCATAGTAACTCTTGGTAATTTTTATTTCTAGATCAGCTTTCTTAACTGTCCTACCAACTAATTCTGCATCACAAATGTTTAACATTCTATTTCCTCTTTGATTCACTATCTTAACTGCAAAATTCATTTACGCATATTGACCCTTTA
>DATEZN010000078.1:0-3025 GCA_035255545.1 Nitrosotalea sp.
CAATAACAATCAGGTCATGTCATACACTCATCAAAAAGCCGTTGCTGATGGAGTAAATGTAGGATACCACATATTTCGAATCAAGACTGAGAAGGCAGAACATGGAGGCAAATTAGAGGTAAATCAGTTAATTGAGAAACGAAATAGGATGACTAGCAAGAAATGGGCAGAGATTTTAGATGAAGAATTCGAGTATTCGTCCACAGATCTTGACCGTAGTATAGTAGTACCAGACCAAATACGCAAGGTAATCGAGGCATTTAGAGACAATTTACCAATGATATTTCCTGATAGGGAAGTTGTTCCAAAAACTCTAGTGTTTGCAAAGGATGACCGTCATGCAGAGGATATCACTGAAATCATCCGAGAGGTTTTTGGTAAAGGAAATGAATTTTGTAAAAAAATAACCTACAAGACAACAGGTGACAAACCCGAAGATCTGATTCAAAGTTTCAGAAATTCTCCGATGCCAAGAATTGCAGTCAGTGTAGATATGATAGCAACAGGTACTGACATTCAACCATTAGAGTGTCTCTTGTTTATGAGAGACGTTAGATCACGAATATACTTTGATCAGATGAAAGGAAGAGGTACAAGAAAGATAAATCCAAATGATCTTATCGCAGTTACTCCTGATGCAACATCAAAAGATCATTTTGTGATTGTTGATGCAGTCGGTGTTACGGAACATGCAATGACTGATACTCATTCAATGGAGAGAAAACCAGGTGAAGTATTGAAGAGTTTACTGGACAAGGCAGCTTTGGGAACTGCTGACGAAGATGACTTGGAAACTTTGGCATACAGACTTGCAAGAATTGATAAAAAAATAGATCCACGCGCAAAAGATGAGATAAAAAAAGAGTCGGGAGGTTTGACACTAAATGACATTATAAACAAATTACTAAATGGAATAGATTCAGATTTGCACGAATCTAGTGCAAAGAAAAAATTTGGTATTGATGAGCCCACTGAAGCACAGATTACCGAAGTACGAAAAGAATCAATAAAAGAAGCATGTAAGGTTCTTGATGCTGCAAGACTACGAAGTACAATACTTGAGGTGAAATCTAGAAGTGAGCAGATCATTGACCTTACTCCAGACATTTTGATCTTTGCAGGATTTGGAGAGAAAGCAATTGATGCATCAAATGATGCTATTGAGAGATTCAAAAAGTTCCTTGAAGAGAAAAAAGATACAATGATTGCATTACAGATTATCTATTCCAAACCTCAAAAACTCAAAGAAATTACCTATAATGACATCAAGGAACTGGCTGAAAAGATCAAAGTTCCGCCTTACAATTTGACTCCATCTAACCTATGGCAGGCATACAAGAATTTAGAGAAGGACAAGGTGAAAGATAATCCTCAAAAGATACTCGCTGATTTGATTTCAATTATCAGATATACGTTACACCAAGAGGATGTACTTGTTCCATTTGGAGAAAAAGTTGATCAAAAGTTTGAGAAATGGCTAGTAGAACAAGAATCAAAGGGTCGCAAGTTTGATAATGAACAAAAAGATTGGCTCGTAATGATAAAAGACCAAATTGCGACATCAATTACTGCCACTTTGGAAGATATGGATGATATACCATTTTCTGAAAAAGGCGGTAGAATAAAATTACACAAATTATTTGGAGAAGATTATCAGAAAATTTTAGAAGAATTGCATGAAGTGTTGATTTCTGTATGAGTGAATTGGTCTTAGAAAAAAATAACACTTTGCCTAATGGATGGAAGACCGTAGAAATAAAAGATTTATTTTTAAATCCTAAACAAGATATTGTAGATGGCCCATTTGGATCTAATCTAAAGGCTTCTGAATATGTCGAAAAAGGAATACCACTAATTCGTTTACAGAATGTTGACAGAAATTTATTCATAGATAAGAACATTAGATATATTTCAGAAGAAAAAGCTGAACAACTTAAGAGACATGATTTTATCAGTAATGATATTGTGATAACAAAATTAGGCGTACCAGTAGGTAAAGCTTGTCTTGTCCCGGGCTATTTAAAAAATGGAATAATTGTAGCTGATATAATACGTATGAGACTAAATCATGATCTAATATCAAAAAAATATTTGGTGTATATTATAAACTCAGACGAAGTAATCCGACAATTTGCAAAACATACAAAGGGAACAACACGTCCAAGAGTGAATTTAGGACAAATTCGAAATTTTCTTATTTCTCTACCTCCATTAAATGAACAAAAAAGAATTGTTTCTAAAATAGAAGAACTTTTTTCTCAAAACGAGAACACAATCAAATCGCTAAAAAATATTAAATTTAAATTGAAAGAATATCGTTCCTCCATATTGGAAGCAGCCTTTATAGGAAAACTGGTTCCCAATGATTCATCACATGAATCATCTACAAAAAGATGGTGCATTCAATCAAGACCATTAGAGGATGAGAATCTTCCTCAAATTCCTTCAAATTGGTGCTATCGAAAACTAAGGGAATTATCTGAAAGAGTATCAGTTGGCTATGTAGGTCCTACTACTCAATATTATTGTGACAAAACTATAGGTATTCCATTTTTACGTTCCCAAAATATTCGTCCAGCAAGAATAAATTTTGAGGGTATTAGGTATATTACAAAAGAATTCCATCACAAACTAAGAAAATCTCAATTATTGGAAGGAGATTTAGTAATTGTACGAGTTGGAGCTAACCGTGGAGATACATGTATCATTCCTTCTGATATTGGCCAAGTAAATTGCGCCAATGTAGTATTTGCAAGATTATTCAAAGGAATATCAGAATATCTAAATTACTATTTTCAATCTAGAATTTGTCAAAATACACTTAGTTCTATGACTACGGGTTCTGCTCAAGGAGTAATTAATACCAAATCTGTGGCAGAGGTTCCAGTTCCAATTCCTCCACTCTCAGAACAAGAAAAAATAGTTACTAAAATTGAAGAAGTGTTTTCAGTCATAAATCATTTAGAGCAATCTATTGATGAAGCAATTGGAAAAAGTAAAAAAATGAATAAGCTAATACTTTCAA
>DATEZN010000079.1:0-3267 GCA_035255545.1 Nitrosotalea sp.
AAGAAAGAATTAGAACAAACACATTCAGAATCACTCATAATAGATGATGATTGGATTTCTTTTGGATACATAAGATATGGTGAATCCATTGGAGATTTACAATAGATACGTTATTACAAAAATAAAATTTGTATTAGCATAAAACACTTGTGCAATTGGAAGAAATTTGGAAGATAACTAATATAGTGTTTTTATGTTATAGATATCATGACAGTGGCACAAGAAAATTCTAACGTTATGATTTTATCTGAACAATTTAGAAAAACCCGAGTACAAACACTTGAACTTGTAAAGACACTTGAAAAAGAAGATTTTGTAGTCCAAACAGCACCGTTTATGAGTCCACCAAAATGGCATTTGGGCCATGTTACATGGTTCTACGAAGTTATAATGAACAAAATGAATCCAAGTTACGAGTTTTATTCTCAAGAATATTCCAAGGTTCTAAATTCATACTATCAAGCACTAGGTATACCGCATGAGAAGACAAAACGTGGCATAATATCAAGACCAACAGTTGATGAAACGCTACAATATTTCGATATCATAAACAAGCGAGTTGAAGAATTTTTGAAAAATCATGTTGCTGGCTCTAATCTTAATTATCTTTTCAAATTAGCATTCAATCATGAATGTCAACATCAGGAATTGTTAGTGTATGATTTACAACACTTGCTTGCAAGTACGTATAGACCAATAAAACAACACTGCATTCCAAAACCATCACATGTCGAAAAAAATTCTATCCACATCTCAGGTGGGTTGTATGATCTAGGGTATGCAGGAACTGATTTTTGTTACGATATTGAACTTCCAGAACATAAAGTGTATCTGAATTCGTATCAAATGGATGTGTTTCCTGTAACAAACGGTGATTATTTGAAATTCATGGAATCTGGAGGGTATGAAGATTTTAGATTTTGGCTTGCAGATGGATGGGATCAAGTTAAAAAAAATAATTGGAATGCACCAATGTATTGGGAAAAAGACGGTGATACTTGGACAAGAAATGATTTCAGGGGCAAGTTACCAATAAATCAAAACGAACCTGTCTACAATGTTTCGTACTATGAAGCATATGCATATTGTAGGTGGGCAGGTAAGAGATTGCCAACAGAAGCAGAGTGGGAAAAAGCTGCTTCATGGGATGAGAAAAAACAGAGAAAGACCACGTACCCCTGGGGAAATGAATCAATATCGGAGAATCATGCAAACTTGTTAGAGTCACATCTGTGGGGACCTACCGAAATCGGTTCTTACCCATCTGGAAAAAGTCATTATGGAATACATCAGATGATTGGAGATGTCTGGGAATGGACAACATCTGACTTTGTAGGCTATCCGGGATTCCAATCAGGGTTTGCAGAATACAACGACAAGTGGTTTTCAAACCAAAAGGTGCTTCGCGGCGCTTCATTTGCTACTCCAAAATATCAAGTCAAGAACAGCTATAGGAATTTTTTCAGGCCTGATGAAAGATGGATGTTTGCAGGATTTAGATGTGTGAAAGATACATGATTGGAAAGCAGCAAATAGAAATCAAAAATTATGAAAAAACTGCAGTAACTCCAAGGTTTTGCTACTTTAAACCCAAAGTGATGGCAAATTCAACCCTGTCTCAAGAGATTGCATTTAGCTTGTCACAAAAGAAGAAGTTCATCTCACCGAAATTTTTCTATGATGATGCAGGTTCAAAAATATTTGAAAAAATATGCAAACTGCCAGAATATTATCTGACAAGAACCGAGTTTGAAATACTGGATGAAATGAAATCTGACTTGGCAGAATATCTTGTAGACAATTTTGCATTGGTAGAATTAGGAAGTGGTTCATCAGTAAAGACGCGCAAACTTTTAGAGATTCTGACGTGCAAACAAAAAGATGTAGAATATTATCCAGTTGACATTTCAGATATTCTCAAAGATAGTTCAATTGATCTACATAATGAATATGAAAATCTAAAAATAACTGGAATTATAGACAGCTATGAGACTGGACTTGAGTTTATCAAGACATTGGATCATACAAAAAAACTTGTTGTATTTTTGGGTTCCAGCATTGGAAACTTTAGTACGAAAGACGGAATAGAATTTTTAGGGAAAATTAATAGTTCGATGAATTCTGGTGACATGTTGCTTCTTGGCCTTGACTTGGTAAAAGATAAAAAAATCTTGGAATCTGCATATGATGACTCTGCAGGGGTCACTGCAGATTTTAATTACAATCTTTTATTACGTCTTAATAATGATCTTGGCGCAAACTTTGATTTGAACAAGTTTAAGCATGTTGCAGTCTTTAATAAAAAACACAAAAGAATAGAAATGTATCTGAAATCTCTTGTAAAACAACATGTGGTCATATCTGAAATTGACTTGTTCTTAAAATTAAAAAAAGGAGAATTAATTCATACGGAATACTCTTACAAGTACACCATACCTCAAATCAAAAAGATGGCAAAAAAGACAGGATTCAAGCCAATTCATGTGTGGACTGACAAAAAAAATTATTTTACTCTGACGTTATTTGTGGTTGAGAAATAATGGACAAAAAATGTGAACATTATGATGGCATGCCTGAGAAAATATCTCCACATACTGAAGGATGCGAAGAGTGTGAAAAAGATAGTAGTGCTGATTGGGTAGCACTGCGTTTGTGTCTTACATGTGGTCATGTAGGATGTTGTGATTCATCACCTGGGACACATGCAACAAATCATTTTAAAAAAACTGGACATCCAGTAATGGTTGCATTGCCAAACCATGCATGGAAGTGGTGCTATATACACAAAACATATTCTTGATAATTTTCACATTTATTTTGAATGGAAAAATCTATAAAATTAGAAATGCGTATGAAACTCATGAATTATTGGCTTTTAAAACAGGAGCCGACAGTATATGGGTTTGACAAGTTAGAAAAAGAGAAAAAAACAGTTTGGGATGGGGTTCACAATAATTTGGCTCTAAAACACATGCGTAGTATGAAAAAGGGTGACAAGGCAATATTTTACCACACCGGAGATGAAAGACAGGCAGTTGGAATAGTGGATATAATAACAAATCCATATCCAAATCCGAAAGAGTCTGACAAACGATTCATAGTGTTTGACGTCAAGGTGTCAAACAAACTCAAGAGGCCTGTTACTTTGGATGAAATAAAAAATGATGTAAAATTCAAGGACTGGGATCTTGTAAGAAACTCTCGCCTTTCTGCAATGCCGGTGCCAAAGGTTTTGTGGGATGAAATAATGAAAAAATCAAAGAACTA
>DATEZN010000080.1:0-6040 GCA_035255545.1 Nitrosotalea sp.
CCTTCATGGCACAAATGCCCGCACTTATTCCAAAAGAAGTTGAAATCCAGAGACTGAAGAAGATCTGGCTTATCATCATCGCATTGGGATCTATTGCAGCATCAGTAGAGGTAGATAACTTCGTAGACGGATCTTTACACCAGACATCTATCAGAGATAGTGCCTTCACACCAGCACACTGGTGGTTATACAGCCATTTCATTACTCTTCCATTAGGTTGGGGAATGGTAGCTGTTTATGACAGAAAGGTACCAATTCTGAGAGGTCCAAACAACTCAATGAACACAGGTCTTAAGATGACCATCCTTGGTTACTTGGCAACAATGTTTACCATCGGTGTTAATGAGATGTGGCACTTCTGGTATGTAGAGGAGATCTTCGCAGTTCCAAACCACTGGATGTTTAACATGGGTGTCGTCGTTGCTTTCATGGGCGCACTTGCTTATGTAGTAAGAGTATACGCACGACTTGTCGAACTTGGAGCAGAAACACCAGGTGAGAACCCATATGTTGCAGAAATGTACAAGATGGCTCTAGAAGGCAAATTGTACAGCAGATCAATCCCATAAACGCGCACAAGCGCTTTTTTCTTATTTTTCTCCGATCAACTTAACGTAAGTTCTACCTCGTCTCGGGAAAAGACTTAAAAGCATACATTTGTCACTAAAACCAAATGACCTTACCAAAAGGATTCGGTACAGGTGGCGGAGCTTCCAGTTCCGACGTCAGTAAGATGATTGGCAGACGTGTCGAAGACATGGTTGGACTAATCACTGGTGCATTCCTTGCACTCTGGGCAGGAACATGGG
Organism: Nitrosotalea sp.; assembly: GCA_035255545.1. Classification (GTDB taxonomy): domain Archaea; phylum Thermoproteota; class Nitrososphaeria; order Nitrososphaerales; family Nitrosopumilaceae; genus Nitrosotalea. The sequence continues at coordinate 810 of DATEZN010000080.1, forward strand.
GAGGAGTTGCCGTTGCATGCGTATATTATCCATGGGCATATCCACCGCCAAGCGCACACTTTGCGTTAACTGTACTTACAATCATAGAAGCTATAGGGTACTTGTTCTGTGTTAAAGTAGTAACAGAGGGTACTTCTAAGGCGAAGACATACAATGGTCTCATAGCAGGTGTGATCGCAGCAGTAGCTATCGCAACACTTGTAACTGACTGTGTCTTCTTCGGATAGGAAAATTCCTTTTCATCTTTTCTTTTATTATTTTTCGATAGATCTATCTCTTGCCAAATTGGGTGGTCGTTCTCTGCTGATCTCGTATCTCATAAAATTTTATATACATCACTTCCTGCATACAACTCAATGGTCTGGCTAAGACGATGTACTCACTACTTATTCATAGTAGTAGTAGCAGTCAACTCAACCTTGTTGACAATCAACGCCGGAGACTACATATTCTACACTGATTGGGCATGGACATCTTATGTGATATTTACACTATCACAATCATTGATGCTCGCAGTCGGTGCAGCATATTACCTTACGTTCACTGGAGTTCCAGGAACAGCAACCTACTATGCACTGATAATGACGGTGTATACTTGGATTGCAAAAGGTGCGTGGTTCTCCTTAGGATATCCATACAGCTTCATCGTTGTACCAATGTGGATTCCATCAGCAATATTGATGGATTTGGCATACTGGGCAACAAAGAGAAACAAACACTCTTTGATCTTAATCGGTGGTGTACTTTGTGGAATGTCCATGTCGTTGTTCAACATGATCAATCTAATCACAATAGATGATCCTCTTGAGATGGCTTTCAAATACCCGAGAACCACATTGCCTCCATACATGACTCCAATAGAACCCCAAGTAGGAAAGTTCTATGATAGTCCGGTCGCTTTAGGTGCAGGTGCTAGTGCAGTTTTGACAGTAACAATGACTGCATTAGGATGCAAACTAACAACATGGACCTACAGATGGATGGCAGCTTGGTCTAAGTGGGACTAAACCCCCTTTCTCCTTTTACTTTTATTATTGAATGAGCTACCAAGCTCTCTTGAATTTTATTTTTGATTAAAAAAAGTTACACAACGTGTGATCTTTTGTAACCCCGTGTTTCAAAATAAGATTTCGAAATTAATCTATGTTGAAACAACAATATCAACTAATTTCAGATCCAAAGCCATTTGTCAAGTGGGCTGGAGGCAAGAGACAACTTTTACCTGTCATTACAAGTCACATTCCTAGTAAATTTGAAAGATATTTTGAACCATTTCTGGGCGGTGGTGCAGTCTTCTTTTCTCTTGTAGCTAAAGAAAGGAAAGCAAAGTGGTTCATATCTGACCTCAATTCTGATCTAGCGTTATCATATGTTACAATTAGGGATAGAGTAAAGGAACTTGTTTTGTCGCTAGAAAACCATGCTGCAAATTATACAAAAAATCAAAGTTCATACTATTACAAGGTGCGAGAAGCCAATCCGAAAAATGAGATTGATAAAGTTTCACGATTGATATTTCTCAACAAGACATGCTTTAACGGATTGTATCGAGTAAACAGTAAAGGAAAATTCAACGTTCCTGTTGGGAGGTATGTGAATCCAAATATTGTAAACAAGGAAAACCTCTTTGAGGTTAGCAGAGTATTGCAATCAAAAGATATTTCAATCAAATGTCAGGATTTTGAAGATGCACTAAAAGGTGTAGGGCATGAAGATTTTGTTTATCTGGATCCTCCATATCAGCCAGTAAGTACAACTTCTAGTTTTACAAGCTACACTGATAGTAACTTTGATTTCAGTGACCAAGAAAGGCTTTATGCCAAATTCAAAGCACTAGACAAAAAAGGTGTCAAGGTATTGCTATCAAATTCCAGATCTGATGAAATAATTGAACTCTTCAGTGAATTCTCAGATGGGATAATCGAGATAAACGCAAATAGGTTCATCAATTCTGTGTCACAAAAGAGAACTGGGCACACTGAACTATTGATCAAAAACTACTAGCGTCATAAAACACAGAATTCCAATAAGATAAAATCAAAGATGTTTCCAAGTCTTGATTGTCTTGAATTTGGGAAAGAAAGAGCAAATCCTACAAATGGCCAAAAATGTGAGCGTTGAGCTCTTGGAGGATACAAGGTCACTGCATGATATCCTGGAAACCTGTAAAGATGCCTGCAAAATGATTGGAATATCTGATGAAACCATGTGGCTAGACCTTGAGATTAATGGTTATCTGGTAAAATACAAAACAAGAGATGAACTCTATCAAAATCTTCCATCATACAGAAGGACTGTTTGGAAGTTTTATGATCTTTATGGACATCCAATCAATTTGCCTCCTACTATGATGGACCTATTTGGCAAGTCAACTGTATATCACCCAGTAAAAGAGTTGGAAAGCCAAGGTCCGATAATTGTTGAAAGTAAATTCATGGATGGATTTAACAAGTTTATCGCAGAACATGGCATGGATCAAGTATCAAAAAGCTTGAGAATTCATGAAGCAAGAATTTCAAAAGATGAAATCAAACATGTTCTTGAAGGAATAAAGAAAAAAATCCAAGAATTGCTTGACATGATAATTTCCTTGTTGGAAGTAGAATGAAAGACTAACCTTGATTTGTATTGAAAAACCACATTTGATGAAAAGTTAATCTGTTAGTTTCACAATATATTCTCATCAAAAATAACACATCAATAATCCACTATGATTCGTTTCTTTTGGTTCCCAGTATGATCTGTTCAACGAAATCATCTTGTAGAGTAATTGGAGGAAACTTTAGAGTATGACCAGTTTTAGTTCTATTGGAGGGTTGATGTTGGGCATTCTTGGACTTGCAATTACCGCCTATGGATTGGATGTACATGAGTCTTATTCAAGTCAAGCATTCTCACTTGGAATTGTATGCATGGCAGCTGGAGGTCTTATTGTATGGACTAGTAATAGAAAACAACACAATCAAGTTTTGACACAAAAATATGAAATAGAATCACAAAAAACAGACTCGGATCCAAATCAGATAAAATACAAAAATCTCTATGAAGGTTCTCCTGTTTTGCAAAGAACCGTAAATACAGCTGGAATAATATTGGAATGCAATCAGGCATATGTCAAAAACTTTGGGCATTCAAAAGAAGATGTTCTTGGCAAGTCACTCTTTGATCATACTGCAGAAAAAAGCACAGAAGACATGAAAAAAACCTTTGAAATCTGGAAAAAGTCAGGCAGGGTAGAAAATATTGAGATATGGCTCAAAAGAAAAGATGGATCAATTTTCCCTGGATTGATTAGTGCCAATAATATCTATGACGACAAGGGTAAACTGATAGGAAGTAACACTGCAATAAGGGACATATCTGAAATCTATCACGCCCATAGAGTAGTAGGAGAACATGAAAGACAAAAGATCCAACTTGAGGAACTAAAAAAGGCTGATACTACAAAAGAAGAATTCTATATGATGGTTGCAAAAGAGTGTCAGATTCCTATTGCACCAATCAAAAAATATTCTAAAATTCTAAGCGATGTTTCTGTTGGAGATCTTAACAAAAAACAGTCTGAGGCGGTAAATGAAATCTATGACAATGCTGCAAAGCTTGAACAATTGATGCATGACATCATTGACGTACAAAAACTCAACAGCAATACGATGGAATTCAAGAAGGAGAAATTTGCTGTTGATGATTTCATGAACGAGGTAACAGAATCGTGTATGCCGATGATGGGCGATAAGAAAATTGAATTTGTGAATTCTACCAGTATGAAAAAATCAACATCAAGCGACAAAACCAGGTTAAATGAGATTTTTTATAATTTGATACAAAATGCAGTTGATTTCGTGCCTACAACTGGGGGCAGAATTGAGATTAAAGCCAAAGAAGAGGGAGATTCCATCCTGTTTTATGTACAAGATAATGGGTCTGGAATATTAGAAAAAAGAAAAGACCAAGTCTTCAAAAAATTCTATCAAGTGGATATTTCTTTTAAGAGAAAATATGGGGGAAGTGGATTTGGATTGGTAATATGCAAAGGGATTGCTGAAAATCTGGGTGGAAAAATCTGGTTTGAAAGCAAAGAAGGGGAAGGTACTACATTTTATTTCTCTATTCCTAAATGATATAATCTTGAAAAACATCAAGCTTCGAACGGGTATATTTGTATTATGTTGATTCTACATGAATGAAATGTCGTTCCAAAATAACATGTTGATTTTTGCACTAATTTTCACGAAATGAATATTTGTTAGTCACACAAACAGATCTTTGTGTCGTATGTCATACAAGATGTACCATTGCATCCTGTCACAAAGTGCTGAACGGTCAAATATGTGCGTAATGAATAAATGATTTGTCAAAATCTTAGATAATTTAATTACCAGTTCAGATTTTTAATTCTAATTTTTTTAAGAATCTTTCTACCAACTTTTGTCACCGAATTACCTCACTTTGAGTCTTCGTTTGAATTTACTTTTGGAACCTAAAATGAATTAAATCGATAAAGCTGGGCCGGGAGTTTTAGCGCAGCGATCTTTTCCATGACGATGGAAAAGGGAAAACCAGAATGAGCAAAGGCGAAGCGGCGGAAAATTAGATCCTACTGAGATACAGAAGAATTAAAGGTAAACAACGCGAATTGTTCTTGTTGCCGGAATCTCTAACAAATGCCATACGGTTAACTGATGAAACAATGCAAATTGTTACCGAATCTAATCTTGGATTTCCATTTGTAATCCTCAACAGAGATACCGCAAATGAACCAAGAGTACACAGGATAAATTGTAACTATGCCCGTGATCGGATGAGGTCAGACAGGATGAGACCTGATAGCAAAAAGGAGAACAAGACAGGAAATCACTGGCTTACGTTAAACTCCGATTTACCTTCCGGTACTACACGAAACTGCGATTGCTGGAAATGACAATGATCTACCTGAAAAGATGACGTTGGTAATACTTATTTTGTTGTACATAACTTGATTGACATGACTATTACAATCAAAGAACTTTTACACCATCTGGATGAAATACTGGGAAATCCAAATACTGTGGGTCCTCAGGGAGGAGAAGATAGGGATGCATTAGTAGAACGGATTGAAAAAAATAATTTTCAATCAGAGGATTTGAAAAAATTATCAGTTGAAATAATTGATCGCCTATTTGAATTACGAATGAAGTTAGGGGTTGAGAATGCCCATCTAAAAGCAAGACTTGCTAAATTATAGAAATAGA
>DATEZN010000081.1:0-5424 GCA_035255545.1 Nitrosotalea sp.
GACTATTGAGCTAGTCATAGGTCCTGGATTTGGTACAAATTTTGTAAGTGCTTGAATTTTTTCTATTGCATCTTTCCCTTGTTGTTTTTCTAGTCTTTTTCTAAAGTCTCCAAAATATTGCTCTGCAGGTCCATAGATGTCTGCCATATCCCACGTGGTAAAACCAGAATCATAGTATGATGACATTTCACATATTGCAGACTCGTGATCAATGTCTCCATGACCTCCAGCCACTTGCCACATTCCGTTGAGTATTCTGCATATTTTTAGATCAGGCGTCAACTGCCAAGTTTTTTGATCGGATTCCATGAAATGTTTTGAAAGTACAATATTGATGTTATAATCTTTCCAACCAAAGACTACACCAAACAGATAGAGATATCAATCAATTACAAAAAACAAGAAAAAGAATGGTGCAATAGAAGTGAATTTGGTTCATTTTATGAGTACAAGATCAAGTTACACAATACCCATTGTGTTATTTTTGATGTCTGTTTTGATTTACGGATATAATTTGGAAGGACAGCCGCATCACGGAGATGAGATAAACTATCTTGGATGGGCAGGAAATTACATCCACTTGATAATCACGGGAGATGTTGCCAATCCATGTTTGATATCAATTGACAATTGTAATTCATTATATCACATACCTGCACATGGCGCCACATACAGTCCGTTACGCATGGTCTTGATTGGAGTGCCACTAAGTCTTGAACATCAAGATACAGGAGACTATTATGATTGGTCTTGTTACTGGTTTACTTGTTATAATTTTCACAATGCACCGACTGTTGAGCAAATGACTGCAGGACGTGCGCTATCTCCAATTTTTGGAGCACTCGCGGTAGTTGTTGCATTTCTTATTGGAAAGATTCTCTTTAACAGAAACGTGGGAATAATTTTGTCACTTGTTTTTATGTTTTACAACCTTTGGGTATGGTATAGTAGAACCATAATGACAGAGGTTCATTATATTTTCTTTAGCATGCTTGCGTTATTGCTTTTGCTTTATTCTTTTAAAACAGGACATCTCAGAGTGAAATACTTGGTTTCAAGCGGAGTGGCATTTGGATGCGCACTTAGTTCAAAGTTATTATCTATTGAATTTTCCATATTGTTTGTCGGAATTATTTTATTGAATGGTCTATTGCATAGACAGTCAAGATCGCCAGTAGACAAGAAGCAGATCTTTAAAATCGGTGTGACAATTATCGTGTTTTTCTGTATTGCGATGTTTGCTTTTCTACTAACAGAACCAGGATTTTATAAAAATCCCATTCTTCAAATCAAAGCTATGAAATCAGACATGGACAACTATAACAGAGATGTTTGGTTCATTGCATATCCCACAATACAAGGATTGCAGCCTACTAGAATGCTATTGCTCTCGTACTATACCCTATTTCCGAGTCCCACAGAAAATACCATAGCAGGGGCATTTCCAAATTCTACTTTCAAACTAGGATGGAATAATCCATCTACTTACTCTAGCATACCATTAACCATCTTTTTCTTTATCGGCATTGGGTATGCAATTCAAAAGGTGCGAAGATTAAAAGACGGCATTCCAGAAGCACTTGTCTTAATTTGGTTTGTTAGTACATTTATCACTACGCTCATGATTGCAAGAGATCTTTCACTTGAAAGATACATGCTGCCATTTCTGATCTCAATCATAGTTATTGCATCTTATGGATTTTGGAAGTTTACAGAACATGTTACAAATAAAAAAATACAAATTTTATTTGTAGCCTGTGCTTTGTTTGCTCATGCTGTTACTTCAATGTCATACTGGCAAAAAATCTATTTTTCCCCCGAAACATTCTGGACAAACCCACTACCATATGGAACATTTCAAGAGTCTTTTGCAAATCCAATTACATTGTTCATCAACATAATATTCATGATATTTTTTGCATGCCTGATAGTAATTCAATTCAAAAACAAGACACCAATAGTAGCGTAAATAGAATTAGACTATTCTTCAGCATCACAGTCTTCTAATCTATTTTTATCATAGTATAATTTGTTATTTTCAATTTTCACAAGAGAACCAGTCAAGAAACACATCTCACTTCGTTTTCCATTCATCTCTATCACAATAATGGATGAAACATCCTCACAAGGTACAGAAACTAGGAGAATAGCATCCTTTTGATCATTTTGAGCTTCAACCCAACAAGCATTAGGCAAAATAGTTTTACATTCCACAGAGTTTGGTAGTGATATATTGACTGACATACAAGAGAGAAATCACAGTCGCATATTATAGATTATTCGAAGAAATTCCTCAGCTCCCAATACAGAATTAAAATTATTGAAAAAATTACACATTTTCATAAATTGAGTAATGGAATAATTGAAATATTTAGAAGGCCATTTACTAGCAGTTGAAAAAATCCATCCTTTCAATAATAATAGGAGGATGTTTTGCTCTAGTCATAGCGCTTTTCCTAGCTATTTTCTTACCAGTAATTCCCATCTCTGAAAAATATAGCATGTCCGTTGATCCAATAATAGTAAAGGATGACATGGGTACTGAAACACATGTTGCAATCAGAAATACAGGTACAAATTCTCTGACCAACATTGTAGTAGAATACGGAGGATCTACAAAACCAGATGTCATACCAGTACTAAACCCTGGAGAAAAGATTTCACTCTCACCTCCAGACGGGAGTGTACTCAACGAAGTACAAGTAACAGCAGACCAAGGAATCAACATAACCAAAGAATACAGAACTCCTGCAAGTATTAGCTTTGTTGGAAATTCGGGTTATGGAGGATAGTTTTTTACAATAATCTCAACAATAAAACGACTTGATAAACATGAGTATATCTTAAGAGTCAGAATATTTCTTTACAAGTTTTATTAATTTTGTAGCAATTTTTTCAGCATCAGAATTTGGCAATACAACACACAAGATTATACCATATCTGCCAAGTGGTGCAGTGATGCGTTTTGCCTTTTCATATCTGGCCATAGCATAGAGAGGCTCACCAAGTGCTGTTTGGGATCTTCGGGTTACCCATCGTAATGATGCATCAGCTAATGATTTTTCTATATTCTCTTTTGTTTGAAGATTTCTGATCCCAGCACGTTCTTTAAAATATGATTCCACCCTATAGGATATGGCTACTAGTGTAATGTCCTTATCAGATTGTATTATTTCATCACAGATCTTTTCAAGATCCATGTTTTTTTCCTGAGAGGATGTCCCCTTTGTCATAACACTTGTCAGCAGAATCAAACAATCCAATTGATCTGTTTACTAGCTTGGGCGCATTTGTACGATCATCATTTGCTTTGTCAACTAACGATTGTGCGAAATTTCGTAATGCGTTTGCTTTGTTATACCATGCATTTGCATACTCGGGATTTAGATCAATTGCTTTATCATAGCAGATGATAGATTCTTCGAATTGTTTTAGTCTAGATAGGATAATTCCTTTGTTATTCCAAGCGCTCACATGATTTGGATCTATCTCAAGTGCTTTATCATAAGCAATCAGGGCATCTTCGTTATTACCATTTTTTGCATTTTCATTTCCTTTAACATACCAAAGATTATTGCCAGAATCCCCCATACAGAATTACATTACTTGGTTCTATTTTAAGAACAAGATGTCATCACATACAATTGTAGAAAATAGGTTCACATTAACACTTAGATATTCAAACTACATGTTATATTGAAACTAGATAATAGGATATCACCATAATCAAAGACAACTCTATAAAATATGAAAAAATTATTTCATCATAGTAATCAAGTTTCTAAAAGAGAACAACAAAAATGAGTCAGATACCATAATGATTCAAGACCAGTCAATAAAGTACGTATGCAAAATTTTTCTTCATAAAACATATAGTTATTTGAATAATTTCATTATTTTGTATGTTTTATGAAAAGTTTTTATGAATCATTTTGAATCTCTAAACTAAATGCCCACATTCATTGACGGTCACAGTTCAAAAGGTCTAACACATAAAGAATTAGAGAGACTAGTAGATTTACCCTCAGATAAATTTGGAGTTACCCATCTAGAGTTATTCTTTAATAAAAAAGAGGACAAGCTTTACTGTATATTAGATGCCCCAGACGAAGAATCCATCTGGAAACACCATGAAGCAGCAGGTTTCAAGTGTGATTTCATCACAGAAGTTGATCAGGTCAAGACAGAAAAAACTACAAAGACTGAAAAACTTGTAACCTTGGGTCAAATGAGTTCAAACATTAGTCATGACCTCAGAAATCCAATGTCAGTAATTAAAAACTCAGTAGACTTGTTAAGTATCAAATACAAGGACCAATTCAATCCAGGAGTTTTAGAGCAGATTTTAAAAATAGACCGCGCCATTTTTAGCATGAGTATGATGGTAAATGACATACTGAATTTTGCAAGAACCCAGTCTTTGCATTTAGAAGATCATTCTTTGATAAATACCATCACACATTCCATTGTACCAATTAAAATTCCCATAAATATCAAAATGACATTTCCACAAAATGACATTACACTAAAGTGTGACGGTCCAAAACTAGAATCAGTCTTTTACAACTTGATAACAAATGCAATTCAATCCATGGATGAGCGCCAAAGTGGTGAAATTGTCATCAGACTTGTTGAAAAAACAGATGATAAAATTCAGATCCAGATTCAAAATTCAGGCCCTTCCATTCCAGATGAACTATTGACTAAAATATTTGAGCCCTTATTCACCACAAAACAACATGGGACTGGACTTGGGTTACCAAGCTCAAAGAATGTAATTGAACAACACTATGGAACAATACATGTTTCAAACAATCCCACTACCTTTACCATCACATTACCGAAACATATTGAAAATTTACTTTCCGTAGACAAGAGCTAAGAACTCACGATTGTTTTAAGGCTATTACCAATCTTTAGTTGGATCGCCTGAAAACATGTTTTCCAAGTGTTCTATTATTTGGGATGAGCCACCATCTATTCCCCATGTCACCATTATGAGATGTTTATCTCCAAGAGGCATTGTTAGTCGTCTTAGATTTTCATATACCGCCAAGACATACTTGCCTTTTCCAATTTTTGGTGCAAAGGTTCTTCGTATCTTCCAAGCATTTGCAGCATAGCGCAGAGTCTCTTTTGTATCCACATCATTTAGAAATGGTTCTACGCCATCACGTATTCGGGTACATATCTCACTCCCATCGTTGTCAAAGATTGTTGCATATCTGATTTGTTTGTCAGTATGCATAATGTTTTCAAGAATTCTATCAAAATATTGGATAGATTGAGACATGGGTAGTATATACACTTGATTGCATATAAGAATAGTAGTCAGCCTTTCAAAATTATATTCACAATCAATTTCTGTAGACAAGGTAAAAAAATTCAAGTTCGATCTTGATGACATTGTAATAAAAAATGAAA
>DATEZN010000082.1:0-18970 GCA_035255545.1 Nitrosotalea sp.
ACTAAATAATGTCATTGCAGCAAGGGCTTTTTTCTTTGGTACAATTTCAGTTTGAACTACAATATTGACAGGCAAGCTCATTGCATTACCAATACCTAACAAGAAAGTAAAGACAAGAAGAACTGAAGATGTTGTGTATCCGCCAAATGTTAGAACGCTCAAGACTATGGCTACTGCAAGCGAAAAATATTGTGTTGCAAGAAAGAGCTTTCGTCTATCAATGATATCTGCCAGAGCCCCTGCCGGAAGTGCAAATAAAAATATCGATAAACTTGTGACCATTTGCAAAAGAGATATGATAAAAGGAGATGGTGCAAGCGATGTCATGAGCCAGCCAGATCCTACAGTCTGCATCGCAGCACCAATGTCTGATGCAAACATTGTAATCCACAGGAATCTATACAGAGTATATTTTAGAGGACTGGTAGATGTAGAAGATGTATTTGTCACAGGATATCACACACAGATAACATTGTACAAATCAAATGTATAAACTAGTTCGTTCTAGTTTTCTACCATTAGACAGATACGAGTTTTGAAATTAGACGAGACATTCACGTGGGTTTTATCTTTCTTTTTTGTTTACATGTTGGGCAAATTGGGCCATAGTCAAGGAACTTGCTAAAAATGACTTTTTTGCAATCAAGACAATAATAGACTGGCAAGAGTTTCTCAAGATGGATTTGACCTGAAGAACCATTTTAGCATTTCATACTACCACATGACTAGACAAAATAAGACTAGCCTAGGCACAAAAGTATCAAACTCTAAACAACACCAACTTCGTGAAGAGTAATCAAGCCATTATCATCAACTAGTTCTTTAATTTCAGGCAAAACTTTTTCGAGTTTTTGTAGCTCGTCTATGACCTCGATAACAAGAGGCATGTTAATGGATATTCCTTCTATGTGAGTGGTAGAATCTCCTCTTTTGCCATATCCACCCATACCTGTCCATATTGTTGCACCAGATATTGATCCTTTTTTTAATATTGCAAGTATCAGAGACTGGACACGTTTTCCTTTTACGGTGTCATTCTTTTTTATCCTAATTACAAGTGACCACATCTTTATCATCCTCATCTCAATGCTCCAAGTATCACACTTGTCAAAGCTCGTCCTCCAAAGATTGCACCAAGAGATAATCCAACATTTGCAACCATCGTTATCGCTACTAGTGAGTACTGCTTGGCATCTATTAGATTAGCTGATTCTAAAGCAAAAGATGACATGGTAGTAAACCCTCCACAAAATCCCATAGCAACTAACAAGACATATTTTTGATCTAAATTCCATTGCTGTGAAAGTATTGCAAATGAGCCAAGTATGAAACTACCAACTACATTTACAATCAAGACATTGACAGGTAATGCTCCAATCAATAACGTAGATTTTGTCATACCATATCGTAGAAAAACTCCAGCCAGTCCACCTGCTGCCAGAAATATTATTTCAATTCCTTTCATTGGTATGATCATTTTTCTTTGTTCCCATCCACAAGTGTAATACATTGTAAATCATTTGTCACTCTCAAATCTATCTGCCCAGTGTTTTCTTGTTTCATATTCAACTGGGCCGCTGTAGTCAATAACTTCATTTTGTCTATTCTTTGCATTCTTTGACACTCTGCTGCTCCACCAAAATATGCCTACAGCTATTACAACAGCAAATGCTGCCATAGAATAGATCACTTGAGCAGAATAGTTTCCTGTGGACGATATTCCGCTGCCTTGAGGAGGCTGAGGACTAGAACCAAAGTACTCAATACCGTTGATGTCTGTCACTGCCACGTATCCATCAATCTGTATGCTAGCAGAGCTTGCTCTCTCAGTATAGCTTACAGGATAATCAATGTCAGATTTTAAATCCGAGTTTTTGACAATTGGAAACATTGTTCCTTCGCTTATGTTGCTCTCACCAGTTGCGTATGTAGAGACGACTATTTTTTGTCCATGATACCCAAGGTCACTTGAATCAGCAATAGTATATGCAGGATCAAACAGGTGTTGCCATTTGGAGATAGGATCACTCATGAGATCATTTGAGGACATTAGTGGAATCTCAAACAGGTTTTCTGCATTAGACCCTTTCAATTGTGTGTACAAGTCCGGGAGTTGTTTTTTTATAAAATCAATAGGCGAGTTGATGTCAAACTGTCCATAGTTTGGAATGTTTACCAATACTGGATCTTGCACTATTAATCCCCTCCACTGAGTATCAAGTATAGCAGCACTATCACTAGTTGCAGGCCTTAGCACATAGTTTGATATGGTTGGAACAAATGTTATCTTGTAATCGATGCGTGCTTGACTGTCACTTGGGTATACTGTTGCGTCATATGTAATGTCAACATCGGTAATATTCGAGGCACTCTTGAGGGTTCCAATAATTTCAGAATCAAGATTTTTGACAAGAGATTTTTTTATTGGATCAGATTGGTCGACATGAAATGTCATGGTTATGTTTTTACCATTTAGCATGTTCTTGATCTCTCCACCTTGCGAATAATCAATCACATAGGTTCTTTCAAATTGAAATGATGGTTTTGCAGTAGATGATGTAGTTCCAAGTTGTGCAACAAAGTCAACTGCATTAACAGGAGCTATGAATCCTGTAACTACAACTGCAAGCACTAGTAAATATGCTAGATTTTTGTACCAGCCCAATTTTTGTTTTTGATTTTTTGTGTTCATTTGTCTACCCATTTAATTTCCATTAGGTAGACATTATTAGCACCAATCTTGGGCAGTTTAGGAGTTTATTCCAAGGCTAATGTCATAGCCTTTCTTAGATATGATACATGGTACTTTTAAGGTTTGATATTTCTGATTGAAAAATCGTCAAAGCAGAGAAATAATCCTCAAGAATATCAGACATAGTGAAGATACAAAGCCAGTATATCATACCAGAAATAATCCTGATTGCAGGCATTATCATTATTTCATCATGGATGTATTTGATAACACCAAGACTAGAAAATGATCTAGAAAAATTTTCACAGCTTGATTTCTATGTTGGTAAATCAAGTATGGTAGATGCAATAGGGGATAAAATGCCAGATCCTACTACCATATACGTAATATACAATCAACAATCAAGTCCGGTAAACTCTACCACGGTACAAGTTAATGGGTCGTTTAACATTTTTGATGCTGCAACTGACAAGAAACTATGGGATTCCAACAGTACAAACCTTGTTGATAAAAATACTGGCAAGTTTATCAAGCCTGCCAACACATATTTCCGTTTTCCACAAAATACACAAAAACAAAATTATCTAGTATACTTATACTCGGGCTTGGATGCACAACCGTTTACATTTCAAGAAGAAACTATGATTGATGGTCTAAAAGTTTACAAGTTTTCATGTAAACTTACGTCTGATTTATCAGATTCATATCCACAATTTCAACCAAAAACAATCTTGTCAGACTATACATGTAATTCGTGGGTAGAACCAACCACTGGAAATGAAGTGATGTACCAAGAGAATTGGACTGATTATACAGTTCAAGACGGTAAAAAAATTCCAGTAGCCATAGGATATACCCACACTGCTCAATATGCTCAAGAGATTAACGTTGCAGAAACAAAAGAGAAAATATATCTTTTTAACGTTTATGAAAAAATAATACCAATACTTTTTGTAGTAATACTTGCAAGTATTTGTGTTGGCATAGTTGCATATCAAAAACAAAAACAAAAAATTGCTGAAGCCAGATTAAGAAAAGAGAAAGATGAAAAGTTTGCCATAGTAGGACTCTTGTCCTCAAGACTTGCACATGATATTAGAAATCCGTTAGCTGTAATCAAGAATGGGATTGCACTATTAGAACATGAAGTCAAAGACCAAAAAAGCATTGATAGATTCAACATGATAAACAAGGCAGTTTTGGCAATTACACATCAAATTGACGATGTAATGGATTTTGTTAGAAACAGACCCCTAGATCTCAACGAAAATGAAATCATATCAATAGTCACTAGATCCGTCAAATCTCTGATTGTTCCAGAAGGAGTAACAATTACCATAGAACCTTCAGACATTAAGGTAAAATGTGACTCAAAACAACTTGAGACTGTATTCAATAATCTCATAACAAATGCAATTGAATCAGTTGGCGAACGTGGCACCATAATAATTCGTGTCAAACAAGTACAGAATTTTATTCACGTTGAGATTCAAGATTCAGGACCAGGCGTACCTTTGAATATAATGGATAAAATATTCGAGCCTTTGTTTACAACAAAACAGATTGGAACTGGACTAGGATTGGTATCATGTAAAAATATCATTGAACAGCATGGAGGAAAAATTATTGTGCACAACAACCCCACAATATTTACTGTAAGCATACCAAAGAACATCTGAGTAAAAATTTCACAATGGAGATATCAGAAAGTAATCAGGGATTTGTCGAAAGTTAGGCGATAGTTGATTCTACCAGATTTCTTGGATTTTTGTTAAACTTGCCTACGATGTATTGCACCTTGTCGTCTCCTTCTGGCATTGGATTTGCGCATTTGCCACATTTTGGCAAAATAACTTGTGCGTCACAATCAATCTCACCTATGAACCTGTCACACTTGGAACAGTGGACGGATTTTTTATCATAGATATTCATGATATAATATGGTCTTGGACACTATTAAGGGTGGCAGGCGTTTTTCATCAAATGCAAAATAGTTCAGATGTCAACTTGTTGTTACAAACCTTTGACATTATCTGTTAAATGCCAGATGTGAAATAACAAGTCATGTCATATTCAGACTGGATGCCATTTAACAAAGAAAACATACACAAGGCGCCAATCAAGGCAGGAGTCTATTTTCTTGGCTCTGAACATGAAACAACATACATCGGTGCAAGCCATAACATCCATGAAAGACTAGCAGAACACCTGAATTCTGCAGATACGTGCATCAAAAGTACAATCTCATTTTGCTATCATGAAACACTATTTCCAGAGGCAGAAGAGGAAAAACAGTTGACAGCATTCCAGTATGAGCATGGAAGACTGCCTAAATGTAATAAATCAAAATAAACAACAATCTACACGAGTATAGAGTCGTTCAGACCTCTCAAACCACATCTCATCTGCATCAAGATTAACTTTCTTTTCACTTGGGCTTGTTTTTTAATTTAAATTGTTCTTCTTTCCAATGTGTTCTTTGATCTATTACGATTAGTTTTTCATCTTCCAATGCAGTTCTCTCTTCTACTGTCAGACTGGTTTCATGAAGAAGTTTAACTAGTCGAAAAATTCTATCGTTAAAGACTTTAACGGATTCATTTACAAAATCTTCGTACAAATCCATGGTTGTTGACCTATTTTGTAGTCTTTAGTTTTTCCAAGTCTTTAGTAGCAATCATTTTTTCAGATTCATACATGGTTCTTTGTAGTTCACTAAGATTTGGATCTTTGAGCTTTGCATCAACCTGATTGAGTCGTTCCTGGTAGACTTGGATTGATTTAGCCATTGCGTCTTTCTTGTTCACATTAATCTTAGATTAAATCGGTGATTTAGCAATATCTATTTGTCATAGACACTGCCGACTATCTTTCTAGTACAAAAAAGAAGATTGTTCCAGAAGAATTTTGAGGTCATCTTAAAAATTACTTGTACTAGATACAAGTGAATTGCAAGACGTTACCCATGAGACAAAAGATCCACAAAATATCTCACTTGATGCAATCAACGCATTATACGATGAGGGCAATCTCCTCTTGTGCATGGAGAGATACGAAGAGGCACTAGTGTGCTATGATAGGATTTTAGAGATATCCCCCTCTTCTAAAAGAGCAGCAGGCTACAAGGGGTTAGCGCTTTTCAAGCTAAAAAGACATGCCGAAGCTTCACAATGTTATGAAAGAGCGTTAGAGCCACAAAGAAAGGTCTGAATACAATACATTTTAGACGCTCTAAAATACAATTTATCAAACTTGGTTGCTTTCAATCAACTCAGATCAAGATACACATGTCATTTTCATATGCAATGTAGTTCATCATATACATCATAGTCAGATCGATTACCAAAAGTTGTTAAATTATAATTGATCAATCGCTAGAATAATTTGGATTTAATCTTTAAAACTGATTATGACTTATACGAAAATCAAGTGTCAGAGATTACTCCCGAGCGATTACATGCCCTAGCCCAACTTAATCGGCTAAACAATATTATCGCTCCCTCTATGTTTATCATTTACAAATAGGCATAGAGACACTTTTTTTAATTTAATCACACCTAGGATTAGAAATAACTAGTCTTCAGATTTAGATCGATTTCTTGCATCAAGAAATGGATCCAAAATCTTTTGAGGTGATTTTCTTCTGTTTCTTCTCAGTATTAAATAACAAGCAATGTCTCTCGAATTTTTTCTTCAGGAGTAAGGTTTTGAGAATCACATTCTGCCAGAAAATCAAAATAATCACGATATCTAATATTGATAGAAATTTTTGGAGACAACAAGAACAATCATTTTATTTTTAATTTAATAGAATTGATCTAATCCAAGCTAACCATGTATTAATTTTCTATCAAGAGTTTTAGAGAGAACCATTTCTTTTTGGCTTTAGGATCAATGTCACAAGTGGTACGCCATATATCACAGCATTAAAGCCATAGAATATAGCCCAATGAGAGCTAGTTTTTGACACACAACTATTCTGTTTGTCATTTAGATCTACCACAACATGATTTTGAATAGAACCATTACAATCAAGACTAGTCAAGGTACCATACCAAAAATAAGAAACTGGTAGAAATGATATCGTCATGACTACAAGAATCACGACTCGAATTTTTATTGATCTAGTATTTGGTGCCCACACTTTTATTTTCAGCTTCTAAACTTCTTCTAGTGTACAAGTTTTTATTCATAAATGTTACACTTTATGCCTAACGATTTGTTCAGATACCAATATCCGTATATCTTAGAATCACGTATCATACCCCATGTCTACACATACAGATTCGTATGCAAAAACAGGAAAACGACATGACGAATATCTACCCATAGGATCAGCATTAATGATAGCATGCTGTCTTGTGACAATATTTGTGATCAGTCCACAAGGTAATGGATACGCTGGAGGTTCCAATCCACTAGCATTATGGGAAAGTGCTGGCGTGATTTGGGCAGGTGTGCTAATAGGATACATAGCACTAATCTTCAGAGCAGTCTAAAAACAACAAACCACAAACGGAACGTACATGTCAGCATCGCTTGTGCAAGTTTGTTTTCATATCAACTTGTGCAGGCAATTTTTCAAAAATTAAAAAAAGGATTTATGACACAAGTTGTCTTCCGCATTTTGAGCATTGTACATGAAACATCTCCATGTACACTTGTTGTTTTGTGTCAACCTTGACACATTGTTTCCCACCCTCTTTGCACAGATGACAAAATTCTTGTTCCATATGATATAATGGTGATTCAAAGATATAAGATTAGATCAAAAAATTTTAGTACTGGATGATTTTACCAAGACACATTCAAGCAAGGGCCCATATTTTTCTTGACTAGAAACATCAAAACGTGCAGAAACCCGTTCATTTGACATATTTTTCTATCACAGCCTGCTCCCCAATGTTGTGTATTTCACTGAGGAGATCATCCAAAAGAATGAGACTTTGTACAATTAATTCTTTTGTCAATTTCCCGGTTTCTGTTTTATTCTTTAATACCAGTTTTTCATTATATGCAAAACTAGAGAGACTAATACTATCTTGCATATTCAGGCCTACATAGAATTTCACATAATCAGAAACAGTCCTAATACCCATTTCTAAAAATGTAAACTAGACCCCATAAAAATTTTGGACCAGGTCAGTCTCCTACAACAAGAATTTAGGCACCAAATTTCAGATTGTAAATCACGCACTGATTATTTTAGTAAATCTTATAATTCCGGGTTCATCTTCGAATTTCCCTAGTTCTTTTTTGATTGTAGATACTACAGACATACGGGTATCATCAGACAAATATCTCAAAGATTCAAGCAGAATTTGCGGGTTTTTATAACATTCTGTAAATGTAACGCCTTTATTTTTCAGCACCGCATCTATCTTGTCATATACAGATACATCAGTTTTGAACAATATGTTTTCAACAATGATTCCGACCAGATCATTGAACACATCATCCCTACCAATCAACTTACATCGTTCAACTGTAAAAAAGATGATTAGATCATGTTTTTGTCAAGATTTAATTTACTCATTTAATTCATCTAGAAATTTTGATATGGATTCATCATATGAAAACTCGCCTAGTCCTTTTTTTATTGATTCCATAACACGATGACGTGAATTTTCGTCAAGTGTCTTGAGTACTTGATCAAGATATTCTGGGTGGTTGTAACAGTCAGGCATACTGCCGTGATATTTTTCTTCCAATAGCTGTACAACTTTTTCATAAGTTTCTATTCCAGTACCTAGTAGTGCACTTTCTACAGTTACAGAAACTAGTGCTTGTCTGACTTGATCAGTTCTGCGAATACTTTGATAAAATAAAAAATCATCATGCAATTGTGCCATGTTATTAATGTAATATTGATTTACTTAAGTTACCATGGAAAATTGTTCTAGTGTATTATTCTAGATACTGTTACATTCAAGCGTGGAAAATACAGTTCCGGCTTGTATTGTTGAATTTGGTGGAACAAAACGTCCCGGAAGAATTATTGTCCCGGCACCTATTGCACAATTATACCCTATCACGGAACCGAGTTGATCAAGCCCTGTAGATACCAACAAACCATCTAATTTGTACCGGATTGTCTCCTTGTTGAGCATTACATTGGTTGTTCCAACATAGCCGCCCAGCCAACAATCCTGACCAATTATACTATCTAAAATCACGTCAATGTGTGCAATTTTACTATTACCCATAAAAAATGATCTTGCAATTTCACAGTTAAATCCTATAACCATATCACTACCCATCATGCTATGCCTAACAAGACTACCTGTACCAATTTTTGCATTTTTCCCTAAATAGATAGGCCCAATTATCTTTGTAAAATCATCAACAAACACACCATCTTCTATAACACATGGACCTTTTACAATTGCAGTCTCGGCAATTGATGCATTTTTTGATATCACCGTACTTGTAATGTCTGCATTGAGTATGTCATGCATTACTTTGAGTACATCCCAAGGGTATACCATTTTTCTTACAACATAATCGTCGGTTCCTTTTGATTTTGTAACAACAGAGTTTAGAGGCACCTTTACAGAATCAGATACAGTTAGTTTGTCTTTATTTTTATACTCATCAATTTGAATAAATGGAAAGTTATCTTGAACCAGATTAGCAAGATGTGATGAGTTTTCTGGCAGAATTATGTTACTGATATTATATTTTAAAAAAAGTAATTTTTCAATGTTATACAGTATCAAAGGCTTGCCCATTATCTTCAACAAAGAAATTTTAGAATCATCCTTTGAATAGAATATACCATCAAGCCAGTTGACAGTAGTAGATTCTATTACCAGAGTTTTTTTATTGTCCACATCAAGGTTGCGAGCAGTTTCATTTTGAAGCACGTTAATACCCATTTTAGGACCTTACAGTCCCAAGAGAGCACTCACTTTGTAGACATCTCCACCAAAGAGGTTTACTGGACTTGCAGTTGATGCAAGTTGTATGCCATGTGAGTCATAGATTTTGATGTATGCAGCTAATGGCATGTGAAACTGCCCTATAGTAAAAGTTGCAGTGCCCGAGGATACAGGTGAAGTTGCAAGGACTTTACCTGTTGTATCCACCAAATCTACAGTGGCAGATAGAACAGGATTGTTAGTTACCTGAACAGTTTCACCAGATGTTGCATAGTAATCAGTAAAGGTTCCATTTAGTAGCTGACCCTGATAAGTCGACTGGGGTTCAAGATATGTGTTAAATGGTGCAGGCATTTGTAAATTCAAAGTACTGTTTTCATACACTTTTACACCATCGAGGTATACCTTGAGATAGTTGTTACCGTTTGTTATTATGGTACAGTCTCTTGTGAGAGGCTGGTTTTGGCTACCGTCTACGTATAATGTGTTAAATGTTGTAGCTTGATTTGCATTTCCAGTTACAGATATCACTGCCCAATTTGTTCCCCATTGACTAGTACCAGATGTACATGTGACATAGTTTACTGAGGATTGTGAAGTAACTAGAGTCTGAATATACATTCCATTTTCATACCATTGTGCTGTTGGCAATACAGGCAAGATGCTCACTGGAGTTGTGATTACAGAGTGGAACAGCATTGCATTGGTGTTAGGACTTGCTGCATAATATCCAGCCCAATCGCCATCAGGTGATTGAACTCCTATGTGTAATCCTTGTGGGTCTTTGTTATAGTCATAAGGTGCATTTCTTGCTGGTGCATCTCCTCCATACACCCAATACTTTTGATTTGATTGTAATTGTTGTTGAGTCTGAGTTTCGTTGTTTAGTGGATCAGATACCACTAATCCGGATTGAACTTGTTTTATGGAATAAAGAGAACCAAGAGGAGGCAAGATTGAAACAGTTCCCAAATTTGGTATAGTAGGTAAAACGGGAGTTCCAGTAGGAGTGAGAAAAACATTTCCAGGAATTGGAACAGGACCAACTGATATAGCCTGTGCATATGGATTTGCAGTTAATGGTACAACCATGATGGATGCAATCATCAAACTAAAAAGCAGGCGAGTTATCATCATTTGATAGTATAAGATGTCTGATGTTTATCTCACTATACGGCAAAATTACTAGAAAAATAATCTAGAAAAATATAATGAAGTCATGTTTTAGAGCATAACATAAAACAGTACTGTGACATGTATGCAATTTATGAAGTCATGTGTCGGATTTTTTTTATAGTATGATTGTAAATGCAGAATATATGAAATCATCTTATGTAATGCTCACATCTCAAGGGTGGTAAAATTTACAAAATACATTGATAATGAAAACATGGAACAAAAAATAGACTCTGCCAAGGCACAGGAGCTAACAAGAAGATTTCTGGGTCAGTATCACACAGTAATTGATACAAGAGCCATTTTAGAAAATGATACATGGGTTGTAACTGCCTATCTAGGTTTCGCAAATACACAGACAAGACAAGTACGAATAGATGCAAATTCAGGCCAGATACTAGGATACACTTGACGCATCAGGCACAAATTAACCGAAATATCACCTTTACAGGCACAAATTAACGACATTTTGCAGTGCATTAGTCTTTTGAGTTGTAGCTTTGTATATTACCAGTATACTTGTCAATGAAAATTCGCCTAGTTTGCTTATTTAACAAGCCAATCTCCAATGTCACTATCCAGACATCACCTTCTAAAGATCCAGATTTGAATGTCACAGACGAGTTATATTGCTCGAAAAATTTTATTGCGATGGTTTTTGCTCGCCTAAGAT
Organism: Nitrosotalea sp.; assembly: GCA_035255545.1. Taxonomy (GTDB): domain Archaea; phylum Thermoproteota; class Nitrososphaeria; order Nitrososphaerales; family Nitrosopumilaceae; genus Nitrosotalea. The sequence continues at coordinate 11,423 of DATEZN010000082.1, forward strand.
CAATTGCTCCCACATTATACAAATATACAATATTTTTTTTTAAAGTTGACAGTAAAATGTTCTATTTTATAGATATGTTTTATAAAAAATACTAACATCTTTGGTATTCATGAGAACCGTCAGAGTTTCCACTGACATTTTGAAAAGTTTTGTCATGGAGTATTTGTTCTGAATTATCTTCGTTGATTATCCAATAGTCTTCACCATTGATGTCCCAAACAGGATTTTCAGTTGTTTTTTGTGAAATTGTTGTCATGTAATTTCATAATTGTATTAAATTATACAGTTAGCTTTGAAATGTTAGCTAAGTTTTCTCTATAATCAAGAACACCAAGTACAGTTCAAGGAGAGAATGACTTGAGAAGAATTGATATTAAAAATTCTATAGAAGAATATTAGAAGAACAATAAATAACATTAGAAGAAATTGCATGTGTGAACATTCTAGCAATAGGAGCACATCCAGATGACATAGAACTTGGCTGTGGCGGGCTATTAATCAAATCTGCAAGACAAGGTCACAATGTCTACATGTATTCACTCACCAGAGGTGGTGCAGGAGGAGACTCCAATGAAAGGTCAGAAGAGTTGGCAAGATCTGCCAGATTCATCAAAGCAAAGCAATTATGGATTGACAATTTTGAAGATTCCAAGCTTACAGTCAGTAATGATTTAATCAATCATATTGAATTTTTTATCAACAAGGCCAGTCCAGACCTCATTCTCACTCATTCACACGGGGATGTACACCACGACCATAGAGCAATAGCATTAGCTACATTGGAAGCAGCCAGATTCAACTCTAATGTTTTATCATACGAGATTCCACTTAGTCGAAACTTTGACCCTAAAGTGTTTGTAGACATATCAGAAGTAGTAAATGAAAAGGTGGAATTAATAGAGATTTTTTGGTCTCAGCAAAGTAAACTATATCTCAAATCAAACGCAATCAAAGGACTTGCAGAATACAGAGCTCTTCAGAGTAGATTGAACACGGGAATAAAGTATGTTGAGGCTTTCGAGGTGTTAAAGATCTGCCTTGCCAATGATTTTAAACTATTAACGGTTCCATATGACAAGGTAACAAATGAAAAGGCTGTTGCCAATCTAAATGAAATCTTGGAACTTGCTTAAACTTTTCGCGAGTTGTAACAATGTTTGATCCATCAGATACCATTGAACGTAGCGTAATGGGTTGGGGCAATCGCGGCTGGGTAGAAATAATTGAATTCATACTTGAGACATGTTTGGACGGAGCACTAAAAACTCACATCATGTACAGGTGTAATCTAAATTCCAAACAAATAACACAGTATTTGGAATTTCTCACAGGTTGCAAATTATTAGATGCGAAATCAGAATCTCGGCGATCAAAACGGCACATATACAAAACAACCGAACTAGGAAAAAAATACATCACAGCATACAAACAGCTTTATGATATTTTTAACTAATAATCTGCGTCAACTTATCATCACTTTCTGAAATAATTTTCATACACTCAGGTCCAATGTTTACCAACATATCAATTATTGAAAGATCTGGTACAAACACTTGCGACAGACGTTGTGGATATTGTTTTGCAGTATATCTTTGATATTCTAATTTTATGTTATTTGTTGTAAACATGTTTTCATCCACATAGTTTCTACCCCCAATGCCGGAAACATAAGTATCAGCCCCAACTGCTTTACACAAATTAACTAGTCTTTCAGTTGCTGTGCCAACAGCATTCAACTCTGAACTTTTTATGATTTCCACCTTAATTTTAAGAATATCAATTATTTTTTTGAGTATCTCAAAATTTAATTCAAAAAGAGAACTCCACTTTTTTGTGTATATGCCTTCAAAAAAACTCTCATATTTTTTAAAATATTTGGCATTTGCATACGAATGACGAATTTTTTGCCAGTGTACATCCGTCCAGGAAACATCATTATTAATCTCAACTTGAGAGTTTGGCAAAAATTTATGATCTTTATTTATTGGCACAGTAATCCAGATCCAGCCATTTGTGGCCATTATTCTATTCCGGTTCGTAAATCGTTTGTCATATTGCACATCATCCATTATAACAAATACGTCCGATATGCTTAGTTTGTGAAAAAATCCGGGGTATGGCAAATACTGTGGTTGGTGTATAACAGCTTTCAACTTGATTTGGGATATGAAAATTTAGTTATAACATATTTGTCATATTGTTATAGAACATTTTTCTGTACTCACATTTGGCGATCCTCAAATCAGTGTGAAAGATACAAGTTTTTGCATTTTCCAGATGTGACCCATTTGTTGTAGTTTTATGCAACTTCAACAAATGAGAGTTTGACATTTTCAGATTGATTTCTTGTCTGCATAAAGTCAATTCCAGATAGACATGAGAGATGCAAGTGTTCTTCAGTTTTTCGTGTGCATTTTGTGCATATGCGTCTAACTGATTTTCTACATTTGGGACATATAGAAAAATTAGTTAGATCCGCACCACAGAATCTACATAATTCATCGCGCATTTTATTCATTATTTGTTTATGATTAATAACAGACTCTCACCACCATAGCAAGTAAAATTCGTATATAGCAATCATCAGTATGATAATTCCTTTTTCAGGTCGCGAAACTTTTTGTTATACAAGACACTTCCACGTTCTGTTAAAGTTACGATCTCAAATCCTTCTTCATTTTTTTCTTTCATTATAAGATCCATAACTTCCATCCAATCTAGATAACGACAACATTTGTCATAGCTTAAATTACATTTTGTGGAAATGTGAGTTTTTTTTAATTTGCTATGAAAATACAAAATTCGAACAAGTCTCTCTATTATCTTCCAGTCGATTCTTTGTATTTCATTTTTTATTTTGTATACAGGAGCATGTTTGTTCTTTTCAATTTTCAATAGATATTAGATCGATTGACTAAAGAGCAAAAAACATTACGCATGTTTACTATGAAGCCATCATGTGAACAAAGGGTGTTCAAATATACAGAATAATTTGTTGTGAGATCGGTCTAGATTTACAGTAGTTCACGGTAGAACAATGTTCTACAACTATAAAACAAATTATTTTTATAACATGATCTTGTAATATAACCAGTTGAAGTATCGTAGTAGGACAGACATAGTGGCAATGATACTGCAGTCTGCGCACAACGGGGTAACAAAAACAAAGATAATGTACAAAGCATACCTATCATACACCCAAGTTAAAGAATATCTTGCATTCTTGCAGGATAACCATCTAATCAAATACGAAGAGGGGAATCAAATATACCGGATTACAGACAAGGGTAGGAACTTTCTAGATGCATACGACAAGATAAATGAACTAATTACTTCCAAAGTAGACGACAAAATGCTTAGAATGTAATTTTAATTTAAAATTAAAGGCAAGTTATAGATCAATATTTTCTGTTAAAAAATATGAATGATATTTTTGTAATCTAAGTTTTTTCTAAAACATTTTTACTGTTAAAAATTAGCTATAATTCTTGCAAAGAGCTTTAAAACCAGCAGCTAGTGATCAGGCTCATGTTAGTACAAAATGAAATAATAAAAACAGAATCCAACATATGTCTTTCATGCACAGGAAAACTAATTTTTGATCTTGAAAAAAATGAACGAATATGCAGTAGTTGTGGCATAGTAACAGAACACGACATGGGACATCATTCTAATTATGACGTGGGCAATACACCTGGAAGCATTGAACCTACATCTTCAATGATGTATGACATATCTCTTTCAACTTTGATTGATAAAAAAAATGTAGACGCTAGTGGCAAACAGATTTTGGGAAGTTTTGACATGGAGAAATTACGAAGATTGAACAAATTTACAATTTCAAATGACTCCAAAATTAGAAATTTGAACAAAGCCATGACAGATATTCGCAGAATAACTGGAGTTTTAGGATTTGGGAACATGATTGCAGAAAGAGCATCATACATCTATCGTAAAGCTCTGAATAAGGGATTAATCAGAGGCCGCTCCATTACTGGAATATCAGTAGCTGCAATCTACATTGCATGTAAAGATACTGGAGTATCATTTCCAATAGATAAAATTAATGACCACGTAGAAAACATCAGTAAAAAAACTACAGTGCATTATTACAAATTTTTGCTTAGACAAATGAAGATGAGTGTAAGCATACCAGAGCCATCTCAGAATATATCAAAAATTGCAGCAAGAGCAAAACTAGGCGGTAGGACACAACGAAAAGCATTAGACATTTTGTCTCAAATAGGAGACGACCCAATCATAATTGGTAAAAAACCCATATCCATTGCAGCAGCCGCATTATACATGGCAGCTCTTGAGACCAAAGAATACACTACACAGTTAAGATTGGCAGTGGCATCTGATCTGACTACAATAACCATACGAAAGAGATACTTGGAGATTGTTCACATATTAAAAAACAAAACAACAATTTCAAATCAAGAATCAAAAGACGAACCAATTGAAGAATCAATTCCTTGTGAGATACCACAGACAATATAGATTACATGTGATGGTCTAAATTGTGTTCCAATCTTGTCCAGTTTTCAAACAAAATCAGTTCACATGAGTTTGCAGACACCATAACTCAAACAATAAACATTTTGAAAAATGAAAGAAGCAAACACCACATACAAAATGGTAGAATTGAAGGCGATTGTATATGGATGAAGACTCCAGAAAATCTTGTGATCGTAGGCGACATACATGGAGATATGGAATCATTATACAGGATTTTAGATGAGATTAATTTTGAAATATTTTTAACAAACAAAAATAACAAGATGATATTTCTTGGAGATTACATAGATAGAGGATCAAACTCTGTTGTAGTTTTGTATACAATATGTAAGCTAAAACAGACATATCCCAATTCAGTTATATTGATGCGTGGAAATCATGAGGCTTCAGAAGAATTTCCCTTTCAATCCTATGAGCTTCCGTACGATATAGAAAAATATTTTGGAAATGATGAGAGCAACAACATACATTCACTTGTGTTAAAATTTTTTAGAGTTCTCACAGTCATGACCATCATTGAAGATCATCTGTTAATAGTGCATGGCGGATTACCAGTATATGTAAATGAGCCAATTGAAGAGATGTGTTTTCCCTCAAACAAAAATAAAACATTACTTTTGCTTGAAGAATTGTTGTGGAATGACCCAAGAACAATTGAAAACAGCACAAATTGGGAAATATCAAGAAGACCATATGGGAAACATTTTGGAAATACCATTACACAAAAATGGCTAGATATCACTCAAACAAAAGTTGTAGTTAGAGGACATGAACCATGCATGGGATACAGAATAGACCATAATGAAATGATTCTTACTTTATTTTCCTGTAAAGAGTCATACCCAAAATTTGATGTAGGATACCTATACATAAAAAATAACGAGTTGTTATCAATCAAGAATGCCACTGAATTATCCAGATATGTGAAAAAGATATCATCGACGGAGAACAATTAGTGCAACATCAGGATAAACATATCATTTTTTTTAATTTCGCATACAGCACTAATAATGATTTAGAAAATTAACATATTTCCTAGATTTAAAAATTTAAACAAACCACTGGTCTAAATTCTGGCTTTTGTGATTTTAGAAAAACAGAAACAAAATCTAATCATCATCTTGCAGCATTGATCTCAACTACAACATCATCCCATAGATCGCCACTGCTTGCAGTCCAACCACATGTTACGGCTCCAGGTGTTGATACTATTGCAGAGCTTGATGCGCCGGTAATTTGATTTGATACATTATTATCCCAGTGTTGTGTGCAAGTAGGATTTGACAGAGTTGAGCCTCCATAGATGGATGGCAAATCAAGTACCCAGTCATTTGCATACTTGGTTGTAAGTGATATCTTTGGACTGTTGGCATTTGTATTGTGTTTTATGCCGTGAGTCGGTATTGGAGTTGTCTGGTCCACACCAGAGAGAGAATACACTCCAACAACAGCTTGTGTTGGACCATTCATTGTAACCACAACATTTCCAGTTCCACTGGGGTTCTTGAGGTACCACAATTCTGCATCATTGTTATAAAATGAATATGCCGCATTTTTCAGTTGTACTCCACCAAATGTGATAGATGCCACATCATTATTGTTTGCACTTACTCCAACTACAAGAAGACCATTATTGTTGTGGCCTGCATTAAAATTGGATATTGTAATTCGGTTTGATGGTGATACAGTACCGGATGTTGACATTGTATTGCTCAAGGCGATACCATTTGTTGTGGTGGCATTTGTAGTAGCAGAAGTAGTATTAGAGACAGAACTTGTTCCAATGCTATTGATTGCAGATGCTCGGTACGTATAGGTTGTACTTGGTACAAGTCCAGTATCAGAGTATGCGGTTCCAGTGCTACCAGTGTTGGCAACAAGCGTAGACCAAGTTGAACCATTATTTGTGGATCTGTCTACCTCATACCCAAGTACTGCAGAGCCACCGTTGTTACTTGGAGCACTCCAAGATAAATTGATTTGTGATGAAGATATAGCAGTAGATGTCAGCCCGGTAGGTGATTGTGGTACGGTTGCATTAACACCCACAGTTGTAGCAGATGTAACATTTGATGGTAAGCTAGTACCGATGCCATTGATTGCAGACACACGATAAGTGTATGTTGTGTTTGCTAATAATCCAATATCTGAATAGAGGGTTGCAGTACTTGCAGTGTTGGATGCAATTGTATTCCAAGTTATTCCACTGTCAATAGATCTATCAACTTTGTATCCAGTTATTGCAGAACCACCATTTGCCGATGCAGTCCATGACAAGTTAATCTGTGATGAAGAAATTGTAGATGCAGCCAAGTTTGTGGGTGATTGGGGTGGAGTGGCATTAGAACCAGTTGTTGCAGATGACATACCAGATGGAGAGCTGGTTCCCACGGAATTAATTGCAGATACACGATAAGTGTATGTTGTGTTTGATGCAAGCCCAGTATCAGAGTATGCGGTTCCAGTGCTACCAGTGTTGGCAACAAGCGTAGACCAAGTCGAGCCATTATTTGTGGATCTGTCTATTTTGTATCCAGTTATTGCAGAGCCACCGTTGTTTGATGATGCAACCCATGACAAATTGATTTGTGATGAAGATACGACAGTCGTAGATAGATTTGTGGGAGGCTGAGGCGCAGAGGTTGTAGACGAGCCGGTATCCAAGTCTGCTACAAGAGAGCCAAAGTAAGAAGGAATGGAGTCATACGGGTTTGGTAGGTTGTCATTTGTTAGGTAAATGTATCCCACATAGTTTGATGCACTTGCAAGAAAACTGGTAGATATTGAACTTACACCAAATGCAATCATAGAAAAGTTGCTCTTGTCATAGCTTGTGTGCCATCCTTCAAGTGCAGAAAGTGCTGGTAATCCAGGATTTTCATATATCATGAGATTGTCAACTGTTCCAATGTAACTTGATAGTGTATCAGTTCCAGGATTTCCTACAGTCATGGTATATCCTAAAGATTTAGCATAGTGACTTACTGTAGAATAGAAATTTTCATCTCCTGCTACATTTGACATTTC